>NZ_JBFBGN010000009.1:0-99023 GCF_040684675.1 Streptomyces sp. NPDC089915
GCCGGCGGGGCCGGAATGGCCCCGCCGGCGGAGTCCTACGCGCGGACCAGGGACAGGACCTCGTCGCGGATCTTGGCGAGGGTGGACTCGTCGCGGGCCTCGACGTTGAGGCGCAGGAGCGGCTCGGTGTTCGAGGGGCGGAGGTTGAACCACCAGTCGGCGGCGGAGACGGTCAGGCCGTCGAGCTCGTCGAAGGTGACGCCCTCCTGGCCGGCGTAGGCGTCCTTGACCGCGGCGGTGCGGGCGGCCTGGTCGGCGACGGTGGAGTTGATCTCGCCGGAGCCGACGTAGCGGTCGTAGGAGGAGACCAGCTCGGAGAGCGGTCCCTCCTGGCCGCCGAGGGCGGCGAGGACGTGGAGCGCGGCGAGCATGCCGGTGTCCGCGTTCCAGAAGTCCTTGAAGTAGTAGTGCGCGGAGTGCTCGCCGCCGAAGATCGCGCCGGAGGTGGCCATCTCGGCCTTGATGAAGGAGTGGCCCACGCGGGTGCGGACGGGGGTGCCGCCGTTCTCGCGGACGACCTCCGGGACCGACCAGGAGGTGATCAGGTTGTGGATGATCGTGCCGGTGCCGCCGTTGCGGGCCAGCTCGCGGGCCGCGACCAGGGCGGTGATGGCGGACGGGGAGACGCCCTCGCCGCGCTCGTCGACGACGAAGCAGCGGTCGGCGTCGCCGTCGAAGGCGAGGCCGAGGTCGGCGCCCTCGGCCTTCACGCGCTCCTGGAGGTCGACGATGTTCTTCGGGTCGAGGGGGTTGGCCTCGTGGTTCGGGAAGGTGCCGTCCAGCTCGAAGTACATCGGGACGAGGTCGAGGGGCAGGCCCGCGAAGACGGTGGGGACGGTGTGGCCGCCCATGCCGTTGCCCGCGTCGACGACGACCTTCAGGGGGCGGATGGCGGTGAGGTCCACCAGGGACTTGAGGTGCTCGGCGTAGCCGGGGAGGCTGTCCAGCTCGGTGACGGTGCCCGGGACGGTGCCGGCGGGGACCTCGGGGGCGCCCTCGTCGGTCCACTTCTCGGCGAGCTCGCGGATGGTGGCGAGGCCGGTGTCCTGGCCGACGGGCGCGGCGCCGGCGCGGCACATCTTGATGCCGTTGTACTGGGCCGGGTTGTGGGAGGCCGTGAACATGGCGCCGGGCAGGTCCAGCTTGCCGGAGGCGTAGTACAGCTGGTCGGTGGAGCACAGCCCGATGAGGGTGACGTCGACGCCGCGGGCGGCCGCGCCGCGGGCGAAGGCGGCCGACAGGCCCGGCGAGGAGGGCCGCATGTCGTGGCCGATGACGATGGCGCTCGCGCCGGTGACCTCGACGAACGCAGCGCCGAACAGTTCGGCCAGCGGCTCGTCCCACTCGTCCGGTACGACGCCGCGTACGTCGTAGGCCTTGACGATGTTCGAAAGATCTGCGGCCACTGCCTGCCCTCCTGAGGATTCCGTGCGGTGGAGCAAACCTACCTTGTACGGAGAGTGGCTTTTCAGACGATCTGCGTGTCAGGAGTCGGGCGAGCGGAGGACGCGCAGGTGTCCGCGACGCGTCTCGCCGGACGCCGGGGCGCCCCCGCCGGAGCCGCCGGCCTCGGCCGCGCGCTCGGGCGGACGGGCCGCCTCGCGGACGGCGTTGGCCAGCGCTTCGAGGTCGTCGCCGCTGCGGGCGGACGGGCCGGAACCGTCCGACAGGCGGACGACCTCCCAGCCGCGCGGGGCGGTCAGGCGCTCGGAGTGCTCGGCGCACAGGTCATAGCAGTGGGGTTCGGCGTAGGTGGCGAGCGGGCCGAGAACTGCGGTCGAGTCGGCGTAGACGTACGTCAGTGTGGCGACGGCAGGGCGGCCGCACGCGGTGCGCGAACAGCGACGTACAAGGCTCACGACGTTGGACGGTACCGCACTCTTGACCGGGCCGCGACGACTCGCCCCCCGGCCACTCCCCCGTGTCGCCTCCGCCGGGTGGTGACGAACAGGGGCAGCGAGTCCGTAATGGTGCGCGATCTTGGCCGGATCGTTCGGGGTGTGACACCGGTGCGACACCAGGTCGTGACCGGATCGAGGCCGTGGCGCGGCCCCGTGCGGGGGCTACGCTGCCGGGGTGACGGACAGTTCGCTTCCTCCCCTCCCCGGATCCGACGCCCAGGCCCCCCGGGAGCCCCGGCCCCGGCGGCGCGACCGGCACGGCCGCGGGATGCGCGGGCCGCTGGCCCCGCCCCAGGTCCCGCTGTCGGCGAGCCGGTCCGAGATCTTCGGCGACCTCGTACGGGATTCCGTGGAGCGGCTGGAGCGGCGCTGGCCGCAGCTGGACGAGGTGGAGTTCGTGATCGCGGACGTGCCCGGGCCGCCGGGCGGTCCGGACGCGGGCTGGAACGACGAGGCGGTGCCGCTGGGCGGGCTGGTGGAGGCCCGCGACGGGCGGCCGGCGCGGATCGTGGTGTTCCGGCGGCCGGTGGAGATCCGGGCCAAGTCCCGCGACGAGCGGGCGCTGCTGGTGCACGAGATCGTCGTGGAGCAGGTGGCGGAGCTGCTGGGGCTGTCCCCGGAGACGGTCGACCCCCGGTACGGGCAGGACTGAGTCCGCCGCGCCGGGGGCCGGGCCGGGGGTTCAGCGGAGCAGGACCGAGGGGTCCTCGACGGCCTCGGGGACGGAGACCCGGGAGTGGTCGTCCGCGAAGGTCTGGACGGTGAACATCGGGATCCCGTCCTGCGGCAGGGTCAGGGTGCGGGCCGCGTGGACCGGGCCGCCGGAGAGGGTCTCGACGGTCAGCGCGTAGGGCCCCTTGCCGCCTGAGGGGGCCGGTGCCGGGGTCAGCGCGCGGGTGGTGCCCGCCTTGAGGGTGAGTTCCTGGACGGCGGCCGTGCCGCCCTCGGTGCCCGGGGAGGCGGTGACGCGGACCTTGGCGTCGGCGCCGGCGGCGGTGAGGGTCAGGGTGGTGGCCTTGTCGTCGGGGCGGGCGTCGGCGACGGTGGCCCGCTCCCCGACCGGGGGGCTCGCCGGGATGAAGGCCACCTCCTGCTTGGCGCCGGTGCCGCGGACCACCCGCAGCGCCGCCACCACGGGGACGGGCTTCTTCGGGTCGGCGGGGGCCAGGAGCAGGGAGCCGGCCTCGCCGCGGGTGATGTCGCCCAGGTCGACGGAGGCGGTCATACCGGCCTTGACGTGCAGCTGTTCCTTGCCGGCGGGGCTGATGGAACCGTTCGCGCCGGACAGTTTCACGGTCAGGTCGGCGTCGTCCTCGCCGGGGGCGAAGGCGACGAGGCGGACCGAGGCGGCGTCGGCCGGGATGCCGGGCAGGACCAGGGAGCCGGCCGGTCCGGCGGAGGCCGGGAGCCAGTCGGAGCCGACGCCGTCCTCGGCGATCTGCGTGGAGGCGCCGACCCGGCCGGAGCCGGTGGTCACGTGCGCGGTGACGTCGGGGAGCTGGGCGTCGGCGGCCAGGGGGGCCAGCCACACCTTGGTGGTGGAGTGGGGTTCGACCGTGATGACCGAGTCGGCGGTGCCCGGCTTGGGCTTGAGCAGGCCGTCGGGGCCGTAGAGCTTGATGTCCACCTCGGCGACGGTGTCGTCGGGGTTGGTGAGGTGCACGTAGTCCTGGCGGCCCTTGGCGGTGCTGACGCCGGGGAACCAGAAGTCGGTACCGGGCGCGGTGCAGGCGAGCCCGAGCAGGCCGCGCGCCTGCCCGACCGCGACCTTGGTGGTCTGCTGCGCGGTCCAGCCGGGGGCCAGGGCGCCCTGGGCCGAGCCCGTCAGCGCGGGCGCCTCGGCGCCGGAGGCGGTGGCCGTGACCGGCCTGCCGGGCTCCTTGGGCTCCAGGACGGCCTTGCCCTCACGGGTGGCCAGCCGGGCCGTCCCCTTGCCCGCCGCCCGGCCGGGGGAGGCCGGGGTGAGGGAGGTGTAGGTGGTGTCGGCGATGTCCGAGGAGCTGGGGGCCGGGCAGACCAGCACGGACCGTTCCACCGGCATCCGGGCGGCGGCCGCGCGCCGGGCGTCGGCGGCCGGGGCGGCGGCGGGGGCGGTGACGAAGGCCAGGCCGCAGGCGGCGGCGAGGGCCGCGGTCACGGCCGCGAGCGTCAGGGGGGCGCGCTGCTTCACGGCTGGGGGCTCCCGTCCGGACGCGGGTGGTGCTGTCCGTAGGTGTCGTACTGCTGGGGCTCGTACTCGTACGGCTGGGGCTGCTGCTGGTGCGGGAAGGGCTGCTGCTGGGCGTAGGTCCCGCCGTACCCGGGCTGCTGCGGGTACGGCGGCCCGCCGGCCTGCTGCTGCCCGTGGCCGGGGTCGTACGGGGCCTCGTAGCCCGGGGAGCCCGGGGTGTACGGGGCCTCGTGGCCGGGCTCGTACGGGGGCGTGCGGCCCGGCTCGTACGGGGCCGCGTACGGGGTCTGGTGGCCGGGATCGTACGGGGGTTCGTAGGCGTAGGGCTCCTGGTAGGCGTACGACTCCTCGCCGTACACCTGCTGCGCGGGGATCTGCGCGTACGGATCGGCGAGGGCCTCGGCCGGGCCCGCCTCCGGTTCGGCGGCGGGCGGCGCGCTCCGGCGGCGGGCGCGGCGGCCCTGCCCGGCCTCGCCGCCGTCGGCGGTGGCCGGCTCCTCGGGGAGGTCGTCGTCGAGGCGGGCGCGGCGGCCCGGCAGGGCCATCACCAGCAGCACGAGGGCGAGCAGGCCCTGCGCCCAGTGCCAGGCGTCGCGGGCGGCGGAGTCCTGGTGGACGAGGTCGAGGCGGCCGCCGCCCGGGGGCAGCCGGAAGCCCTGCGCCCAGCCGTCGAGGGTGACGGGGGTCAGGGGCCTGCCGTCGAGGGTGGCCTTCCAGCCGGGGTCGGCGCGGTCGGCGAGGCGCAGGGTGCGGCCCTCCTCGCCGGCCGGGACCTTCGCGCGGGCGGCGACGGGTCCGGCGTCGACGGCGATGGGGGCCTGGCCCTGCTTCGCGGGGACGATCGTGACGCGGGCGGGGAGCCGCTGGACCTCCCAGACGGCGGTGCCGTCGTCCTGGTGGTGCTGCTTGAGGCCGGGGGTGCCGTCGAGGATCCGCCGCAGTGCGACGGGCCCGCCGGGCGGGATCATCACGTAGCGGACGGCGAACGCGGCGAGCTGCTCGGACTGGTCGGCCCCGGAGCCGGAGACCAGGCTGGAGACGGCCTTGGTGAGGCGGGGCTCGGGGCCCGCCTCGGCGAGGACCTCGGCGTCGCCGAGGCCGACGCCGCCGCCGCGCACCAGGGTGTAGGAGACGGTGGCGGGCGAGGTGCCGCCGAGGACGAGGGTGCGGGTGCGGTTGCTGTCGTCGGACTGGGCGGCGACGAAGGCGGGGACCTGGACGGGGTCGCGCCGTCCCAGGGGCCCGTCGGCTCCGGCGACCGTCCAGACGGCCGCGGCGAGCAGCGGTCCGGCGGCCGCGGCGAGGGCGACGAGGGCGGCCAGCGGCTGGCGCCAGCCGAAGCTGCGGGCGGCGACGCGCTCCTTGGCGCCGTCCGCGCCGAGCACGGCGGCGGCGATCAGGGCGAGCCCGTAGAGGAGGGCGGCGGGGCCGGCCCAGCCGGTGCGGTTCAGCAGGACGGCGAGGAGCAGCCCGGCCAGCGCGGTGGTCCAGGCGGTGGCGATGGCGAGGCGGCGGTCGGCGCGGAGCAGGGCGGCCAGGGCGGCGATCAGGGTGCCGGCGAGGAGCAGTCCGCCGCCGGTGCCGGGGCCGCCGGGGTTGGCGGTGAGCAGGCCGAGGGGGGTCGCGGAGCCGCTGCCGTAGGGCAGTCCGGCCTCGCGCAGCAGGCGCGCGGGGTGGGTGAACAGGCCCAGGGACCAGGGGGCGAGGACGAGGACGGGTACGGCGAGGGCGGCCAGCAGCCGGGGGGCGTACGTCTTCCAGCGCGCGCGGCGCACCAGGACGGCGGCGGCGCCGAGGGCGGCGGCGAGCGGCCAGGCGACCGGGGTGAAGGCGGTGGCCAGGGTCAGCAGCAGGGTGTACGTCCACACGGCGCGCCAGGTGCCGGGGGTGTCGCGGTCGGCGAAGCCGAAGGCGGTGACGGCGGAGCGGGCGAGGAGGGGCAGCAGGACCGCGAGGACGGAGGTGCCGAGGCGGCCGCCGGCGAGGGCTCCGGTGACGGCGGGGAGGAAGGCGTAGGCGACGGCGGCCCAGGCGCGCAGCAGCCTGGATTCGACGAGCGGCCGGGAGGCGAAGTAGGCGGTGAGGCCGGCGAGCGGGACGGAGCAGACGAGCAGCAGCGCCAGGGCGGCCTTGGTGGAGCCGAGGAGCAGGGCGGAGAGGCCGGCCAGGACGGCGAGGTAGGGGGGTGCGCCGGCGGTGGTGCCGGTGCCCGCGGGCTGCCAGTCGACGGTGTAGCGGTGCCAGAGGCCGAGGGCGTCCGCGGGGGCGGGCAGCAGGGCGCCGCCCATGAGGGTGCCGCCGCCGATCAGGGCGCGGCAGGCGGCGAGGGAGACCAGCAGGAGCAGGGCGAACAGGACGGGGGCGGGCTTGCGGGCGATCCGCTTGAGCCGGGAGAACTGTTCGATCTCCAGGTAGTCGGCGTCGTCGCCGCCGGGCCCGGATTCGACGGCGCCGCCGTGCCGTCCGCCGGGGGCGGTGTCGGCGTCGCCGCCGGAGCCGAGGTAGGCGGCGAGCTGTTCGGCGCTCGCGCGCAGGGTGGCGCCGGGCGGGGGGAAGAGGGGGCGCAGTTCGGCGGCGGGGACGGCGGTGCGGCGGCGGGCCTTGCGGGCGGCGAGGATCCGGCCGGGGCGCAGCAGGGTGGCGAGCAGGCCGGTGAACTCGGCGGCGGCCTGGCCGGGGGCCTTGCCGATGAGGTAGCCGAGGGTGCGCAGGAGGGTGCCGAGGACCAGGCGCAGCAGGACGTAGGGCAGGGCGCGGCCGGGGGTGTTGGCCAGCAGGGTGTGGACGGCGCCGGCCTTGTCGACGCGGTGGGGGTCGACGGCGGAGCGGCCGGCGCAGTCGACGGTGCGGCGTTCGCGGGCGGCGGCCTCGGCGTGGCGCAGGACTGCGTCGGGGGCGACGAGGACGGTGTGGCCGGCGCTGTGGGCGCGCCAGCAGAGGTCGACGTCGTCGCGCATGAGGGGCAGGCGGCGGTCGAAGCCGCCGAGGGCGTCGTACACGTCGCGGCGTACGAGCATGCCGGCGGTGGAGACGGCGAGGACGGGGCGGACCTGGTCGTGCTGGCCCTGGTCCTGTTCGCGGCGGTCGAGGCCGGTCCAGCGGCGGCCGCCGCGGGCGATGGTGACGCCGGCTTCGAGGAGCTGCTTGGTGTCGTACCAGCCGCGGAGCTTGGGGCCGATGACGGCGGCTTCGGGGTTCTGGTCGGCGACGCGCAGGAGTTCGGTGAGGGCGTCGGGTTCGGGGGCGCTGTCGTCGTGGAGGAGCCAGAGCCACTGGACGGGTTCGCCGTGGGGGAGGTCGGGGAGGTCGTACGCGTCGTCGCGCCAGGTGCGGCTGACGGGGTCCCAGCCGCTGGGGCGCTGGAGGTAGGGGAGGTCCTCGGGGGTGAGGGTGCCGGCGCTGCGGGCGGCCTCGTCGACGGCGGCGCCGAATCCGGTGCGGCGGGCGAGGTGCAGGACGTGCTCGTCGCCGAGGGCCTCGGCGAGGAGGCGGGCGGAGGCGTCGGAGCTGCCGGTGTCGGCGGCGACGTGGGCCTGGGCGGGACGTTCCTGGGCGAGGAGTCCGGCGAGGGTCTGGGGCAGCCAGCGGGCTCCGTCGTGGGCGACGAGGACCGCGGTGACGACGTGCCGGGGGAATTCGGGGGTGCCGGCGGCCTGGTGGGAGACCGGCGAGCTGCTGTGCGGGGACATCGCGGTACGGGCCCTCCGGCCTGGGGATCCGGGGGTGCTGTGCCCTCGGAGGCTGCTGGACAGCGCCCCACACTAACGGCTGGGAAGGGGCGGGTCCGCCTCCTGCGGAGAAGGCCCTGAACGCGACGGTCCGCCTCCTGCGGGGAAGGTGCGGGAGGCGGACCGTTTGCTCTGTGCCGTGTGCTGTTCGGCGCTCTGCGGAGCGCGGTTGACCGGGGGTCGTGGCCGGTGTGTCGTGGCCCGTGCGGTGCGGCCGGTTTCAGACCGCGGCCTTCTTCAGGCGGCGGCGCTCCCTTTCGGACAGGCCGCCCCAGATGCCGAATCGCTCGTCGTTGGCGAGGGCGTACTCAAGGCATTCGGAACGGACCTCGCAGGCGAGGCAGACCTTCTTGGCTTCGCGGGTGGAGCCGCCCTTCTCGGGAAAGAAGGATTCGGGGTCGGTCTGGGCGCACAGAGCGCGCTCCTGCCATCCGAGCTCCTCGTCCGCCTCCTCGACCAGCAGTTCCTGAAACAGCTCGGTCATGTGCGCCCCTCGCTCTGTCTGTGCGTCCCCGTGGTGTTGCCGTTACCGATCGCCGGGTAACGACACGAGTGAAATTACAAGTGTGTGTCTTCTGCCCAGTCAAGCCGAGATCTGCTATTGGGCGCCTTATTCACTCTGCGGAACCAAGCCTATACAGAAAGTGTTCATATCGCCAAAAATCGTGACAGAAGGCACTGGCCTTCGCCGAGTGGAGCCCTCATCCCTGGGCGACGCGTCACTCCGTGGAGGGGTTGCAATCCGGCCGAAGATGCGGCGCGGATCACATTCCGGTCACGACTTGGCGTCGGGAGGTTTGAGCGCGGCTCCCGCTGGTGTGCGTGGTGCGGCACATGCCCGGGGGCGGACTGCACAAACCTTTCTCCGCGGACAGTAACCGGATGAGGTGAAACTTTCCTCATAAACCGGACATTGGGTTGACAGTCCGGCCCTCCGCCCGGTCTCCTTGTCTGCATGTCAGCGCCCGCAGCCACCACCCGGACCCCCATTCGTGGGTTCCTGTGCGCTGCCCAGGTTCGCTGTTGCTGTTGCGGCTGTTGATGCCCCCGGAGCCCCCGGCTCCCCAGAGCACCGGCCATCCCCCCACAGCAACCGCCCCGCACGACTGACATACGTCGAGGACACCCCCACGATGAACAGCGCCCCCGCTCACCCCGCCGCCGCTTCCACCGTCGCCGCCCCCGCCGTCACCGCCGCCCGCGCCGAGGCCCCCGCCCCCACCCCCGTCGAGAGCGACCTCCAGATCGCCGGCGACATCCTGGCCGTCCAGCACCTCCTCCAGCCCGCCCGCGAACACCCGGCCACCGTCGCCGAGTTCGCCGGCCTCGCCCGCTCCATCGCCGAGGACCGCGCGAGCTGGGAACACCTGGTCCGGTACGACGCCACCACCCGCTGGTACCACCGCCTGCGCACCGGCCCCGGCTACGAGGTCTGGCTGCTCAGCTGGGTCCCCGGCCAGGGCAGCGGCCTCCACGACCACGGCGCCTCCTCCGGCGTCCTCACCGTCCTCGACGGCGAGCTCACCGAGCACACCCCCCGCGGCCGGCTCACCCACCGCCCCGGCACCCAGCGCGTCTTCGCCCCCGGCTACGCCCACGAGGTCGTCAACGACACCCTCGAAGGAGCGGTCAGCCTGCACGTCTACTTCCCCGGCCTGACCGAGATGCCGATGCACGGCTGCTCCCCGGCCCACCGGGAACAGGTGTCCGCCTGACAGACTGCGCTGCATGCGCATTGTTGTTCTGGCCGGCGGTATCGGCGGCGCCCGTTTCCTCCGCGGACTCCAGTCGGCGGTCCCCGACGCGGAGATCACCGTCATCGGCAACACCGGTGACGACATTCACCTGTTCGGGCTGAAGGTCTGCCCCGACCTGGACACCGTGATGTACACCCTCGGCGGTGGCATCAACGAGGACCAGGGCTGGGGCCGCACCGACGAGTCCTTCACCGTCAAGGAGGAACTCGCGGCGTACGGGGTCGGACCCTCGTGGTTCGGTCTCGGCGACCGCGACTTCGCCACCCACATCGTCCGCACCCAGATGATCGACGCCGGCTACCCGCTCAGCGCCGTCACCGAGGCCCTCTGCGACCGGTGGCGGCCCGGCGTCCGCCTGCTGCCCATGACCGACGACCGCGTCGAGACGCACGTCGCCGTCAACGACCCCGACACCGGCGAACGCCGCGTCATCCACTTCCAGGAGTACTGGGTCAAGCTCCGCGCCTCCCTCGACGCCGAGGCCGTCGTCCCCGTCGGCGCCGAACAGGCCAAGCCCGCACCCGGCGTCCTGGAGGCCGTCGCGGCCGCCGACGTCATCCTCCTCCCGCCGTCCAACCCCGTCGTCTCCATCGGCACCATCCTCGCCGTCCCCGGCATCCGCGAAGCCGTGGCCCGGGCCTCCGCCCCCGTCGTCGGCCTCTCCCCCATCGTCGGCGGAGCGCCCGTACGCGGCATGGCCGACAAGGTCCTCGCGGCCGTGGGCGTCGAGTCCACCGCCTCCGCCGTCGCCCTGCACTACGGGTCCGAACTGCTCGACGGCTGGCTCGTCGACACCTCCGACGCAGACGCCGTCGACACCGTCACCGCCGCCGGCATCCCCTGCCGGGCCGTACCGCTGATGATGACCGACACCGAGACCACCGCCGCCATGGCCCGCGCCGCACTGGACCTCGCCGGGCACGCCCGGTGAGCACGCCCTCGTACGAGGTTCGCGCCCTCCCCGGGATCCCCGAGGTACGGCCCGGCGACGACCTGGCCGGGCTGATCGCCGACGCCGCGGCCGGCCTGAGTGACGGGGACGACCTGCTCGACGGGGACGTCCTGCTCGTCACCTCGAAGATCGTCTCGAAGGCGGAGGGCCGGATCGTCCGGGCCTCCTCCCGCGAGGAGGCCATCGACGCGGAGACCGTACGGGTCGTCGCGCGCCGGGGCCCGCTGCGGATCGTCGAGAACCGGCAGGGGCTGGTCATGGCGGCGGCCGGCGTCGACGCCTCCAACACCGAACCCGGGACCGTCCTGCTGCTCCCCGAGGACCCCGACGCCTCCGCGGCCGCCATCCGCGCCGGGCTGCGGGCCCGGCTCTCCGTCGACGTGGGCGTCGTGGTCACCGACACCTTCGGCCGGCCCTGGCGCGCCGGACTCACCGACGTCGCCATCGGCGCGGCCGGCGTCCACGTCCTCGACGACCTGCGCGGCGGCACCGACGCCCACGGCAACCCGCTGAGCGCGACGATAGTGGCCACGGCCGACGAACTCGCCGCCGCCGGGGACCTGGTCAAGGGCAAGGCCGCCGGACTCCCGGTGGCGGTCGTCCGCGGGCTCGGACACCTGGTGGGCGCCACCGCCACCGCCCGCGACCTGGTCCGGCCGGCGGCCGACGACATGTTCCGGCTCGGCACCTCGGAGGCGGTACGGGAGGCCGTCACCCAGCGCCGCACCGTGCGCTCCTTCACCGACGAGCCCGTCGACCCGGGCGCGGTACGCCGCGCGGTCGCGGCGGCCGTGACCGCCCCGGCACCCCACCACACGACGCCCTGGCGGTTCGTCCTGCTGGAGTCGGAGGCCTCCCGGCGGGAACTGCTGGACGCGATGCGGGACGCGTGGATCGCGGACCTGCGGGCCGACGGCAAGTCCGAGGAGTCGATCGCGAAGCGGGTGCGGCGCGGCGACGTCCTGCGGGGCGCGCCCTACCTGGTCGTGCCGTGCATGGTCACGGACGGGGCGCACGACTACGGGCACGCGCGGCGGGACGCGGCCGAGCGGGAGATGTTCGTCGTCGCGATGGGCGCGGGCGTACAGAACTTCCTGGTCGCGCTGGCCGGGGAGCGGCTGGGCTCGGCGTGGGTGTCCTCGACGATGTTCTGCCGGGACGTGGTGCGGAAGGTGCTGGGGCTGCCCGAGGGCTGGGACCCGATGGGCGCCGTCGCGGTGGGCCACCCGGCCGCCGCTCCGGCGGAGCGGGCGGGGAGGGCGGCGGAGGACTTCATCGAGGTGCGGTAGGGGCGTTGCGGTGCGGGGGTCGGCCCGTCGTCCCGCCGCGGTGGTCGGCCCGGTGCTCAGATGCGGCCGATGTCGTTCCGGTACATCCGGGGGGCGCGGCGCGGCGGGGTGTGGCCCGCCAGGAGGATGAGGCGGGCCGCGCGGTGGCGCTGGCCCGCGTACGGGGCGAGGAGCTCCAGCATCTCCGCGTCGTCGGCCTCCCGGTTGCCCGTCAGGGCGTAGCCGATGATGCCGGGGAGGTGGAGGTCTCCGGTGGTGACGGCGTCCGCCGCGCCGTTGCTGCGCTGGAGCGTCTCGGCGGAGGTCCACGGACCGACCCCGGGCACGGCCTCCAGCCGGGCGGCCGCCTGCGGCAGCTCCATCGCGGCGGCCTCCTCCAGCCGGCCCGCCACCCGGGCGGCCCGCACGATCGTCCCGGAACGCTTCTCGTCCACCCCGGCCCGGTGCCAGTCCCAGGAGGGGATCAGCGCCCAGGCGCGGGCGGACGGCATCACGTACAGGTCCGGCCGACCGGTGTCCGGCCCCGGAGCCGGCTCCCCGTGCTGGCGCACCAGACGGCGCCAGGCGCGGTAGGCCTCGTCGGAGGTGACCTTCTGCTCCAGGACGGTCGGGATCAGCGACTCCAGCACCAGCCCGGTCCGGGTCAGCCGCAGGCCGGGACGACGGCGGTGGCTGGCGTGCACGAGGCGGTGGCGGGGCACGAAGGCGGCGGGATCGTCCTCGGCCCCGAGCAGCACGGGCAGCCCGTCGAGCACCCAGTCGGCCCCGGGCCCCCACGCCTCGGCGTCCACCCCGTCGGGGGTGACGGCGACCCGTAGGGTGGCCGGCCCGGCGGGCGTCCGGGTGGCCCGCCAGACGGAGCCGTCGGGGGTGGCCCGGAAGGTCGGGTCGCCGGGCCCCCGGCGCAGGGGCCCGAGCACGAGGCCCAGATCGACGGCCCCGCCCGGCTTCCAGAGCCGGCGCGTCCCCCCGCCGACGACCACCCCGCGCCCCGCGGGCACGGGCGTCCGCCCGGCCCGGAGGTCGGTACGGGTAAGGGGGCGGGGGTCGAAACGGCCGGCCATGCTTCGAGGGTAGCGGCGGGGTAGGACAGCGGGCCGGTCGTCGGGGCCCGCCATCTCCCCCGCGAGGGGTCGGGGCCGGGCGGTGGCTGCCCACCCGCCTCCCCGGGTGCGGGTGGGTGGGTGGGCATCGGCACCCCGCTGGGCGGGACTGGGACAGTCGGCCGGGACCGGGGAGGGGCGGGGTCACACTCAGCGGTCTCAGGGAGGGCTGGGGGCTTCCCGCCAGTCTCATCGTCCTTCCGCGTCGGGCCGGCCTGTCAAGGGCGCTCCTTCGTCGCGTCGCTTCGCGATCGCCTACGGCGACCCTTGACAGACCGACCCGCCACGAAATGCCGAAGACTGCCGGGAACCCCCCAAAGGAACGGGACGGACGTTCCTTGCACACACGGCGGCATCAGCGATGAGCCGAGCCGTCGGGACACGGCAAGCCGGGCATCCGGGCCGCCATTAGGTGCAATCGGCGCCAGCCCACGCATCAGATCGCTACGCGCTTCTCAATTCTCAGCGTCCGGCGGCCGTCTGGGGCCGCTACCCGCACGAAATGCCGAACCGGCCGGCATCCGGGGCCGGGGGGCGCGTCAGATCGCTACGTGCTTCTCCCGTCTCAGCGTCCGACGACCGCCTTGGGCAGTTCTCATTCCTTGGCCCAGAAGGCGGCCTCGACCGTCCAGACCATCTGCCAGGGTGGGACCGGCAGCTTGTCCATCACTGACCGGGCTCCACAGCGGCTGCCGCCCGCCGCAGGCGGCTGTACTCGGCCAGGAGTCTGGCGGACTCCTCGGGATCTTCAGAGCACGAGGCGCGAGCCTCAAGGCCGTGCAGATGGGCCTCCAGGGCGGGGTCGCGGGAAATGGCGTACTGGGTCCACCACAGCCGCATGAACGCGGGCACGGAAGCGAGGCTGGGGGTATCTCCGATCGAACGTCGCCAGCAGGTTTCGAAGTCCGGTAGGAGGTGAGGGGCGTGCTCCTGGATGGCCAGACACAGGGCCTGAGGTGTGCGTTCAGGCATCTGCGGGATGCGCTGGCCGTGGACTGACGTCACGATCCTTCAGCCTCCTCGGGCGCCCCGGACGAACAGAGGTGATGCGCTGGCCGAGGAAGGGTAACCGTAGCCGCTCGCTCTGGGGACAGGTCCTCGCCGTCGTGCCCACGACCGCTCGCCGAGACCGTGCCGTCTACCTCGCCCGGCACGCCACCTCGGCAGCCAATGCCCGGGAACCCGATCACGCGGTCGCGATCGCCCGCGAGGCCGTCGACATCGCCATCGAAACGAGATCAGCACGCATGGTGCGTGAACTGCGCATCCTGGAACGGGCGATGCTCCCATGGCACGATGCCCCCGTAGGCCGAGATCTCACGGAGATCCTGGCGCCGGTTGGCAAGGGGAGCTGACATGGGCGTACCGACGGTGTTGTCCGACGAGGAGATCGCCGAGAACCTGGCCGACCTGCCCGGCTGGGAACGCAAGGGCGACGAGATCACCCGCACCTACGAGATCCGGTACCACGCCGCCGTGGCGGCCATCGTCACCATCGCCGACCGGTCCCGCCGTGTCCAGCACCACGCGGACCTCGACCTGCGCATCGACCACCTGCGGGCGACCATCACCACCCACGACGCGGGCCACCGCCTCACCGCCGCCGACTTCGACCTCGCCCACCGCATCGACGCCATCGTCGCCGTCCACCAATCCCTCCCGTTGAACTGACCCAGATCGCGATCACAAGGCCACACCGTCGCGGAGGCGGACGCCACTCCGCTCGTCATGCGGTGCAGGTATCAGCCCAGGGCGGGCGGCGGACGCCGAGATGACAGGAGCGCGTAGCGATCTGCTGCGCCCACCGGCCCCGGACGCCACTCTGATCGGCTTTTGGTGCGGGTAGCGGCCCCAGACGGCCGCCGGACGCTGAGACGAGCGAAGCGCGTAGCGATCTGATGCGTGGGCTGGAATGGACTGCTGTTTGCCTCTGTCAGGGCCGGATGTGTGGTCTGCCGTGTCCCGACCGCCCGGCTCATCGCTGATCCCGCCGTATGTCCAAGGAACATCCGTCCCGTTCCTTTGGGGGGTTCCCGGCAGTCTTCGGCATTTCGCGGCGGGACGGTCTGTCAAGGGTCGCCGAAGGCGATCGCGAAGCGACGCGACGAAGGAGCGCCCTTGACAGGCCGGCCCGACGCGGAAGGACGATGAGACTGGCGGGAAACCCCCAACCCTCCCTGAGAACCCTCTGCTTGGGCCCCGCCCCTCCCCGGTCCCGGCCGACTGTCCCAGCCCCGCCCAGCGGGGTGCCGATGCCCACCCACCGCCCCGCACCCGGGGAGGCGGGTGGGCAGCCACCGGCCCGCCCCGGCCCCTCCCGGGGAGATGGCGGGCCCGCCGCCCCGCCCCCTACCGTCCCTGGAGCTTGGCCGAGGCCGTTCTCGTCGGGGGGAGCTGGTTGTACAGGAGGCGGCCCGGGCATTCCGTGGCGAAGCCGTCGCGGTGGCCCGAGATGACGTTCAGCTTGACGTTGGTGCCCTTCTTGTAGAGGTTGCCGCCGCCCGACTTCAGCGTGGTCTTCGCCCGCGGGTCCGCCCCGAACAGGCCGAGCTTCCATGCCGTCAGGCGGGCCACCGCGTCCACCGCCGGCTTCGGCGGGGCCGTCGAGGAGAAGGTGCCGATGACCGCGACGCCCATGCTGTCCGCGTTGAACCCCATGGTGTGGGCGCCGAGCACCGCCTTGGTGACTCCGCCCGCGCGGCCCTCGTAGACCGTGCCGCACTTGTCGACGGCGAAGTTGTAGCCGAAGTCCCGCCAGCCCTCGCTGACCACGTGGTAGCGGTACAGGCTGCGCAGCACCGCCGGGGCGTCCGTGCAGGCGTAGTTGTTGCCGGAGGCGGTGTGGTGGACGAAGGCCGCCTTGACGGTGCTCGTGTAGACGAAGCCCGGTTCGCGCAGGGACTCGTCCGCGCCCCAGCCCCGACGGGTGACGATGCGCGGGCGCGGGCCGATGTACGGGCGGGCGGCGGCGGCGAGTTCGCCGTCGGCGGCGATCGCGTCGGCGGTGGAGTCGGCCTTGTCGAGGGCGCCGATCTCCAGTGCGCCGAGCGGGGCGTGCGGGACGTTGGCGGCGGAGGATTCCGCCGCCTCCATCGACATCGCGGGGAGGGTGGCGGCGACGTCGCCCTTGTCGTCGTCCGGGGGGATGTGCGAGGGCGCGGAGGACGCGCCGTTCTTGCCGTCCGGGGAGGTCTGCGGGCGGCCCGAGCCGGGGTCGACGAGCTCGATGCGCAGGCCCGACGGGAGGTGGCCGGGGGCGGCAGCGGCGCGGGTGGGGGCCTGGGCGTTCTCCGCCTGGACGCGCACCTCGACGCCGTCGGAGGGGCCGACCCACAGCGGGGCGCTGGCGCCGCGGAGGCGGCCGGTGCCGCGTTCGGCCGCGTCGGGGTCGGCGGCGTGTTCGCCGTTGTGGGTGTCCACGTCCTGCCAGTCGGACCAGGCGCCGGTGCCGACGGAGCGGGTGCGGACCTGGACCCGGCCGCCGAGTTCTGCGGCGGCGTCGTCCCAGACGACCCCGACCAGCGAGAACGTCTTGACGTCGCGCGGGGCCAGGCCGCGGGTCTCGGCGAGGCCCGGTGAGGTGCTCATGCCGGGGACGCCGGGGATCCGGGCGGCGGAGGAGGGGCCGAGGGGGACGAGGGGCAGTGACTGGGTGGACCCCGGTACGACGGGGACCGCCTCGGCCAGGGCCGGAGTGGACAGCGAGAGCGGCAGCGCCAGGGCGGCGGCCGTCACGACACCGATCGAGGAAGCAAGGAATCCGCGCATGGAAGCGATGCTGGGCACAGCCACCACGAAGCGCCATCGGAGAACTGACGCACCGTCCGACGGCGCGCCGGGCGCGCCTCCCCTGGACGGGCGAGCCGCCGCCCCCCGTACGGGGGAGGGCGCCGCGTACGCTGGGGCGGGTGAACGCCACTGACCGCACCCCTGCCGACCTGCTGCGATCCGCGCTCGCCGCCGATCCGGGCCGCCCGCTCGTCACCTTCTACGACGACGCCACGGGCGAGCGCGTCGAATTGTCCGTCGCCACCTTCGCCAATTGGGTGGCCAAGACCGCCAATCTGCTCCAGGGCGACCTGGGCGCCGAGCCGGGTGACCGGCTCGCGCTGATGCTGCCCGCGCACTGGCAGAGCGCCGTGTGGCTGCTCGCCTGCGCCTCCGTCGGGGTGGTCGTGGAGATCGGCGGGGATCCCGCCGACGCCGATCTGGTGGTGAGCGGGCCCGACACACTGGAGGAGGCCCAGGCCTGTTCCGGTGAGCGGGTCGCGCTGGCGCTGCGTCCGCTGGGCGGGCGGTTCCCGCAGCCGCCGGCCGGGTTCGCGGACTACGCGGTGGAGGTGCCGGGGCAGGGTGACCGGTTCGCCCCGTTCGTCCCGGTGGACGCGGACGGGCCGGGGCTGGTGGTCGGCGGCGAGGAGCTGTCGTACGCGGCCCTGGTGGAGCGGGCCCGCGAGGACGCGGGCAAGCGGGGGCTGGGCGAGGGCGCCCGGGTGCTGTCGGGGCTGGGCTTCGACGGCTGGGAGGGGCTGGCGGCGGGTCTGTACGGGCCGCTGGCCGTCGGCGGCTCGGTGGTGCTGTGCCGCAACCTGGACCGGCTGGCACCGGAGGCGCTGGCCCAGCGGGTGGAGAGCGAGCGCGTCACCCACACCGCGTAGGCCTCACGGGGCGGGCCCGCACGACGCGGACCCCACCGCGCAGGGCCTCACGGCGCAGGCCACACCGGGCAGGCCCGCCCCCTCAGCCCCACATGGCGTAGCCCCCCCGCCCCGGCCCCCGCGATCTGTCACCCGCATGGGTCTAGACAGCCCCCTCCCCCCGGGCCGCGCGCCCCGCCCGGGTGGAGTATCGCCACAGGCCGTGCGTCACCCGTACGGCCCGTAGCCGGTGCGGTGGAACCGTGGCTGGCGCGGCGAGGGGACGGTGCGCGAGTGAGGGACGGCGCGGGCATACCGGATGACGCCGGGGCGGCCGCGGGCGCGGGCGCGGGGAAGCCCCCGCGCGCCCGCCGGCGGCGCCGGCTGCTGCGCTGGATCGGGCTCGGGGCCGTCCTGCTGGTCCTGGCGGGGGCGGCGGCGGGCTGGTGGCTGTACGCGAAGCTCGACGGGAACATCACCGAGGACACCTCCGCGGCGGCCGAGCTGCGGCGCTACGAGCGCGAGCGGCCGGCGCACTTCGCGTCGGGGGCCCAGAACATCCTGCTGATCGGCTCTGACTCGCGCTCCGGGACGGGGAACGCGGGCTACGGGCAGGACGGGGGCACTCAGCGCTCGGACACCACGATCCTGCTGCACCTGCCGGCGGACCGGCGCAGCGCGACGGCGGTGTCGATCCCCCGGGACCTGATGGCGGAGGTGCCGGAGTGCCTGGGGGCGGACGGCTCCCGCACCGGGGACCGGTTCGCGCAGTTCAACTGGGCCTTCCAGTGGGGCGGGGCGGCCTGCACGATCCGTACGGTCGAGAAGATGACGGGGATCCGGATCGATCACCACATGGTGGTGGACTTCGGCGGGTTCAAGAAGATGGTCGACGCCGTCGGCGGGGTGGAGGTGTGCCTGCGGCGGCCGGTGGACGACTCCGAGGCGCACCTGCGGCTGCCCGCGGGCCGGCAGGTGCTGGGCGGGGAGCAGGCGCTGGGTTTCGTCCGGGCCCGCTACAGCCTGGGCGACGGCAGTGACACGGAGCGGATGGAGCGCCAGCAGCAGTTCCTGGGGTCGCTGTGGGAGAAGGTGAGCAGCAACGGGGTGCTGCTGAACCCGGCGAAGCTGTATCCGCTGCTGGACGCGGCCACCTCCTCGGTGACCACCGACCCGGGTCTGGCCTCGTTGCGGGGGCTGTATGAACTCGTACGGGGTGTACGGGACATACCGGCCGACCAGGTCAAGTTCCTGACGGTGCCCCGTCGCCCGTACGCGGCGGACCCGAACCGGGACGAGCTGGTGGAGCCGGACGCGGCCCGGCTGTTCGAGCGGCTGCGGGCGGACCGGCCGGTGACGGTGACCGCTCCGGAGCCGCCGCCGAGCCCGGATCCGGAGCCCGCGGGGGCTCCCCGGGACGGTTCCGGGGAGGGCTCGGGCGAGGCGGCCGGTGACGGTTCGGGCGGCCCTTCGCCGACGGGAAGCGGAACCTCGGCGGGGGTCACACCCGCCCCCACCTTCACGGGAACCACGGCGGGCACGGCCGACTGCCGGTAAAGCAATCCAAAAGCTGCCGGGTGAACCGAGCCGGATGAGCGCTTTGGCCCGTTATAGGGGGAGTGGATTTTGTCACCGGCATGGTTTGCGGCTGACCTGGCCGGATAAGGTGAGCGATCCGGTGCACCGGCCGTGAAGAGGCCGTGCACCAGCAGCCGGATCGTTGACCGCGCGCCTGGGGGGAGGCGCGTCGCGAAGCACCGACGGAGGATTCGAGCAACCGTGGATGCGCAAAGCCGTGGGCGGGCGGACGAGATCGACCCCGCTGACCAGTGGGTCCTCAATCCCCGCACTGGCAACTACGAACTGCAACTGGGCCGTTCCGCTGCGCAGCAGCGCGTGCCCTCCGCTCCGCGCAGGACCCGCAGATCCTCCACGTCCACGGCTCCCGCACCGGCCGCCCCCTCCCCCGCCGTTCCGGGCCCCCGGCGCGGCGAGGGCCCGCCCGGCGGGCGGCGCGGCGGACGCTCCCGCAAGGGCGGCGGCGGCCCGGGCCGCCGCAAGCGGCTCCTGGTGGTCACCGGCGGCACCCTGGCCTTCCTGCTGGTCGGCGGCGGGGTGGGCTCGTACCTCTACTACCAGCACCTGAACGACAACCTGAACGTCATCGACACCGGCGGCGCGGGCGGCGGCTTCAAGAAGGACCAGCCGATCAACGTCCTGGTGATCGGCACGGACAAGCGCAGCGGCAAGGGCAACGACGGCTACGGGGACCCGGACAGCGTCGGCCACGCGGACACCACGATCCTCTTCCACGTCTCCAAGGACCGCAGCAACGCGACCGCGCTGTCCATCCCGCGCGACCTGATCACCGACATCCCGTCCTGCCCGACGAAGATCGACGGCTCGGTCAAGGACATCGCCGGCACCCGGAACACCCGTTTCAACAACAGCCTGGGCCAGGAGGGTCGGGACCCGGGCTGCACGATGCGCACGGTCAAGCAGCTGACCGGCATCGACGTCGACAACTTCATGATGGTCGACTTCAACGCGGTGAAGAACCTGAGCACGGCGGTGGGCGGGGTGCCCGTCTGCCTGGCGAAGGACGTCAACGACCGTGATTCGAAGCTGAACCTGAAGGCGGGCGAGCACCGGCTGGAGGGCGAGCAGGCGCTGGCGTTCGTCCGGACGCGGCACTCCTTCGGCAACGAGAGCGACCTGGACCGGATCAAGACCCAGCAGCAGTTCCTGGGTTCGATGATGCGCGAGATGAAGTCCAAGGAGACGCTGACCAGTCCGAAGAAGTTCTTCTCGCTGGCGGAGGCGGCGACCAAGTCGCTGACGGTGGACCAGGGGCTGGGCTCGATCGGCAAACTGACCGCCCTCGCGGGCGAGTTGAAGGACATCAACCCCAAGAACGTCACCTTCACGACGCTCCCGGTGGTCGACAACCCGAACGAGCCGCCGAACCGCAAGGCGACCGTGGTCCTGAACCCCTCCCAGGCCGACCCGCTCCTGCAGATGATCCGGCAGGACGTGTCCCTCACCGAGGTGGAGAAGAAGGAGCAGGCCGCCAAGGACGCGGCCGAGACCGACGCCAAGAACAAGCAGGACGCGCTGCTCCAGGGCAACCGCGCCCCTGCGGGGGACGTCCGGGTGGACGTGTACAACGGCGGCGGCCCTCCGGGATCGGCGTCGACCACCCTGACCTGGCTGCAGAACAGCAAGGGCGTCTACAAGGCGGGCAACCACGGCAACGCCTCGGCGCGGCTGGCGGCCACGCAGCTGGAGTACGCCCCGAACCAGGCCGACCAGGCCCGGGCGCTGGCCGACATGATGGGCCTCCCGGCGTCGGCCCTGAAGCCCGGCGCGGTGGACGCGGGGCCGAAGACCCCGATGAAGCTGACCCTGGGCTCCGACTTCAAGGAGCCGGGCACGCCGCTCGGCGCCGCGGCCCCGCAGCAGGCCCCGGAGGGGGTCCAGCGGGTCGAGGCGGACAAGGCGGTCTGCGCCAAGTGACCGGCCGCGCCGGCGGCCGCGGGGGTACGACGCGCTACGGGGGCGGGCGGCGTTTAGGTCGCCCGCGGATCGTCCACAGACCGCCTATGGGCGGTAGCCGGCGGGACCGGCACAATACCGACCAGTAAAGATTCTTGAGGGGGGTACGCGTGGTGCACAGCAGCGTGCGGGGGGAGGGGGCGCCCGACAAGGCCACCGACGGCATATCCGACGGCGGCGAGAAGAAGGCGTCCGGCACGGTGCCCCCGCCCCGGAAGGGCGGGGGCGACGGCGCCCGGCCCCCGGGCGGCGGCATCCCCGCCCGCCGGCGCCGGCGGCGGGTGCTGTTCTGGGTGGCGTCCGTCCTGGCGTTCCTGATCCTGGGGACCTCGGCGGCCGGGTACCTCTACTACAACCACCTCAACGGCAACATCCGCAGCGGCCAGCGGCTGAGCGGTGAGAGCGGCGTGGAGAAGACCCACGCCAACGCCAAGGGCCAGCGCCCGCTGAACATCCTGCTGATCGGCTCCGACAGCCGCAACAAGCCGGAGAACGTGGAGCTCGGCGGCAGCCGGGACACGGTGGGCAACGCCCCGCTCGCGGACGTGCAGATGCTGCTGCACGTGTCGGCCGACCGGGAGAACGCCTCGGTCGTGAGCATTCCGCGCGACACCCGGGTGGACATACCCGAGTGCACGGATCCGAAGAGCGGCGAGAAGTTCAAGAAGACCAACGCGATGATCAACGAGTCGCTCGGCCGCGGCGGCCCCGGCTGCACCCTGGCCACCTGGGAGAAGCTGACCAACGTCTACATCGACCACTGGATGATGATCGACTTCTCCGGTGTGGTGAAGATGGCCGACGCGATCGGCGGCGTCCCCGTCTGCGTCAAGGACAACGTCTGGGACCGGCCGCTGCCGACCTCCGGCGGCGGTTCGGGCCTCAAGCTCCAGAAGGGCACCACCCGCGTCAAGGGCGAGCAGGCGCTCCAGTGGCTGCGCACCCGGCACGCGTTCAGCAGCGACCTGGGCCGGGCGCAGGCCCAGCACATGTACATGAACTCGATGATGCGCGAGCTCAAGAGCCAGAACGCCTTCACCGACGTCGGCCGGATCACCGACCTGGCCGAGGCGGCCACCAAGGCGCTGGAGGTCTCCGAGGAGATCGGCTCGGTCAAGAAGCTGTACAACCTGGCCATGCAGCTCAAGGACGTGCCGACCAACCGCATCACGATGACGACGATGCCCACGTTCCAGGACCCCCGGGACGAGAACCGGCTCGTCGTGAACCCGGCGGACGCCGACAAGCTGTGGACGATGCTCCGCAAGGACGTGGCGTTCGACAAGAACGGCGAGCCGCAGGCGGCGCAGTCCCCCGCGGCCTCCCAGCCGGCCCCGGGTGCCTCTCAGCCTCCGGCCCAGCCCTCCCAGCAGCCTTCGGCGGGCCCGTCCACGGCACCGTCCACGGCCCCGGACAAGATCGCCGTGAACGTGGTCAACGGCACCGCCGTCGAGAAGATGCCGCTGGCCCCCCACCGGGCGAACGCGATCGCGGACGTCCTCGTCTCCAAGGGCTTCACCGGGGCCAGGCCGGACACCGCGCTGACCCCGGAGAAGACCACGGTGGTGCGCTACCCGACGCCGGACCTGGCGGACGAGGCGCAGAGCGTGGCGGCGTCCCTGGGCATCCCGGGCACGGCGGTGCAGCAGTCGGCGGACGTCTCGAAGGTCACCCTGATCGTGGGCGCGGACTGGCGCGAGGGCAACGCCTACCCGCAGGCGGCCCCGCCGGCGGCCGGCGCGATCCCGGACACGGCCGACGCGATCAACGGCTCCGACACCGGGGCCTGCATGGACGTCTACAAGCCGTACCGCTGGTGATCCGGCGGCCGTGCTGAACGCGAAGGGGTGACCCGGTCCGCTGCGGACCGGGTCACCCCTTCGCGTGGCGGGCGGTTCCTCAGACCTCGGCGGGGTCGCGGCGCACCGACGGGCGGCGGCTGGCGATGACCTTCCGGGCGAGGGAGCGCGGGCTGGTGAGGAAGCCGTAGCCCCAGCTCATGTGCATGGTGGCGAGGGCCACGGGGATCTGCGCCCGGGCCTTGAGGGACAGCCCCTTGCCGGCCGGGACGGACCCGGCGGTGATCGCCGCGAGGTAGCCGGCCGGGACGGCGAAGGCCCACGGGGTGACGGTGGCGCCCGCGACCACGCCGGCGGCGATGGCGCAGACGGCGGTCGGCGGGGCCAGGTAGCGCAGGTTGATGGAGCCGGAGTGGTAGCGGGCCACCACGTGCCGCCAGCGGCCGTAGTCCTTGTACTGCTTGGCCAGGGCCCGTACGGAGGGCCGCGGGCGGTACTGGACCTTCAGCTCGGGCGAGAACCAGATCAGCCCGCCGGCCTCGCGGATGCGGAAGTTCAGCTCCCAGTCCTGGGCGCGGATGAACTCCTCGTTGTAGCCGCCCTGCTGTTCGAGGGCCTCGCGGCGGAAGACGCCGAGGTAGACCGTCTCGGCGGGGCCGGCCTGGCCGCCGGTGTGGAAGGCCGCGTTGCCGACGCCGATCTTCGAGGTCATCGCGGCGGCGACGGCGTCCTCCCAGGCGTTCTCGCCCTCGGCGTGCATGATGCCGCCGACGTTCTGCGCGCCGGTCTCCTCCAGGAGGCGGACGGCGGTGGAGATGTAGTCCGGGGAGAGCATGCCGTGGCCGTCGACGCGGACGACGATCGGGTGGCGCGAGGCCTTGATCGCGGCGTTGAGGGCGGCGGGGGTCCGTCCCGTGGGGTTGGGGACGGTGTGGACGCGGGCTCGGTCGTTGGACGCGGTCTCGCGGACGAGTTCGGCGGCGATCTCGTCGGTGCGGTCCGTGGACGGCCCGAGCGCGATCACCACCTCCATCTCGCCGGCGTACTCCTGTCCGAGGATGTGCCGGACCGAGTCGCGCAGATGGCGCTCCTCGTTGAGCACCGGCATGATCACCGAGACTGCGGGCTGCTGGGCGGGCATGGCGTCCTTCACGGTCGGGTATCGGTGTCACGTTACCGCGTACGGGGGACACGGGTGCGCGGCGGACGAGCGGTACGGACAGACGCTGATCGTATGGGCCTACTGTTCCGATGAATCTGCCCGACGTACCGGGAGGTGTCCCCCGTGCCCCAGCCGCCCCGTCCCCACCGGCCCGCCGGGCCGGCCCAGCCGCAGCGCTCACGCAAGGGCGGCGGACGCGGCGGGACGGCCCGCGGCCGGCGCGACCGGCCCCGGTGGGGGGTGCGGATCGCCGCCGGGGTCTCCCTGGTGGTGCTGGGCTCCGGAGCCGTCGGCCACGCCGTGATGACGGGGCTGGACACCGGCATCGAACGGGTCGACCCCTTCAAGGACATGAAGAACCGCCCCCAGGCCGGACACGGGGTCAACTTCCTGCTGGTCGGCACCGACGGCCGGGACAAGATCACCCCGGAGGAGAAGCGCGAGTACCGCCTCGGCGGGGAGCCCTGCCACTGCACCGACACGATCATGCTGGTGCACCTCTCCGCCGACCAGCAGCGGGCCAGTGTGGTCAGCCTGCCCCGGGACAGCTACGCCGAGCTCCCCGCGCACCAGGACCCCGTCACCGGCAGACCCCACCGGGCCCACCCCGTGAAGCTCAACGCGGCCTACGCCGAGGGCGGGCCGAACCTGACCGTGCGGACCGTCGAGAGCATGACCCGCGTGAAGATCGACCACTACCTGGAGGTCGACTTCACCAGCTTCATGCGCACCGTCGACGCGATGGGCGGCGTGGAGATCTGCACCGCCAAGGCCCTCCACGACCAGAACACCGGCCTCGACCTGCTCCCCGGCAGCCACCGCCTCAACGGCGGCCAGGCCCTCCAGTACGTCCGCTCCCGCCATGTCGACGGCGCCTCCGACCTGGGCCGGATGCAGCGCCAGCAGCGGTTCGTCGCCGCCCTGATCAAGCAGGCCACCGGCGGCGGGGTGCTGCTCAACCCGGTGAAGTTCAAGGAGGTCAGCTCCACCCTGCTCGGCTCGGTGCGCGCCGACAAGGACTTCGGCTCCGAGCAGATGCTGGCGCTGGGGCAGGCCATGCGCGGGTTCACCCCGTCCTCGTCCGAGTTCGCCTCCGTCCCGATCGGGGACGCCTCGTACCCGGTCAAGGGGATCGGCTCCACCGTCAAGTGGGACGAGCACAAGGCCGCCCAGCTCTTCGAGTCCCTGCGCGAGGACCGCCCGCTGGCCCCGCCCCGCCCCGGGCGCCCCGCCGGCCGCCCGGCGGCCCCCGCCGCGCCGTCGCCCGTCCCGGTGGACGTGCCCCCGCAGCAGATCCGCGTCCAGGTGGAGAACGGCACCCGGATCGACGGGCTGGGCGGCCGGGTGGACTCCGCCCTGCGCGCCACCGGCTTCGACACCACCGGCGCCCCTTCCAGCGGCGCCGGCCGCGACGTCCGGCGCACGGTGATCTCCTACGACCCGCGCTGGGACCGCTCCGCCAAGACCGTGGCCACCGCCCTGCCCGGCAGCGAGCTGCGCGCGGTCGCCGGACAGGGCAAGACGGTCGTGGTGATCGCCGGCTCCGACTACGCGAAGGTCGTGCCGGTGCGGGCCGAGGACCCGTACCAGAACCAGGGCGAGTCCGGCGTGGTCACCGGCGACCAGGTGGTGTGCGGGAAGTAGCGCGGGGAGGGCGGGGGGCGCACCGCTCCCCCGTCCGCTACTTCACCCGTTCGAGCAGGGAGACGTGCAGCCCGCGCACGTCCGTCGTCTGCGCGATCCGGTAGTGCTCCTTCAGGGCCTTCTTCGGGGCCGCGGGAAGCTTGTTGTACGGGTCGTGGTCCTCGTCGGTGATCCGCGTCACGAGCCAGATCCGCCGGGTGTCGCCCAGGCAGCGCTCCGGCTGCCGGCACTCCACGGGGAACAGGTCGTTCGAGGCGACCGCCGAGCGCTCGGCGAAGACGTCGCGCAGCCGGACCTTGTCGGGCAGGTAGTAGGAGATCTGGTAGTCGATCATGAAGACCCGCTCCAGCTTGCCGCGCGGCGGAACGAACCCGTCGCCGGGCCGGTACCCCTTGGCGATCACCCGCGCCGCCGCCACTCCGTCGGAGGTCTCCTTCGCCTGCTCGGTGCGCAGCTGGCGCTGGTCCGGGGCGCCGAGCAGGACCAGCGCGGCCAGCCCGGCCGCACCGGCCGCGCGGGGCCGCAGCGCGGCCAGGCCGGCGGCGGCGAGGATCGCCCAGGCGGGGACGGTGAAGAGCACGTAGCGGTCGATGAAGTACGAGGAGCTGCCCTGCGAGGCCACGAAGCAGGCGCCGATCGGCACGGCCCCCAGCAGCAGCATCTCGACGGCGGGACCCCGGCCGCGCTGCCAGGCCAGCGGCAGCAGCGCGAGCGCGGCGACGGCCAGGCCGACCAGCGGGGAGGCGAACAGGTTGTCCCAGAGCCCGGCGACGTCCCGCAGGTGCGGGGTCTCGATCCAGCTGATCTGCCGGCCGACCTGCTTCCGCCCCAGCAGCACCAGCGGTATCACCGGCAGCAGCCCGGCCACGGCCGCCGCCGCGAAGGCCAGCGGGGTGCGGGCGCGGCGGGCGCGCCGCCACCGCAGGACGACGATCATCGCGTGCGGCAGCAGGAACAGCAGGGACACCATGTGCAGCAGCCCCGCCACGGCCACCAGCGCGGCGTACCCGGCCCAGCGCGGCAGCGACGGCCGCTCCAGCGCCCGCAGCAGCAGCCAGGTCGCCGCGGTCACGGCGAGCACCACGAAGGCGTACGACCGGGCCTCGGTGCCGTAGCGGGTGACGGCGGGCAGCAGCGCGAACAGCAGCCCGGCGAAGACGGCGGTCCGGCGGTCGAAGAGGGCGCGGGCGATCAGCACCACCAGCGCCGCCGAACCGGCCATGGCCAGGGCCGAGGGCAGCCGGAGCATCGCCGCGGAGTCCCCGAAGACGGAGACCCAGTAGTGCAGCAGCAGGTAGTAGAGGCCGGACACGGCGTCGACGTGCCCCAGCATCCCGATCAGCTCGCCCGTGCTCCGGGAGGCGGCGTTCCAGCTGGCCAGCTCGTCACGCCACAGCTGCGGGGTGCCGGCCCCGAAGGCGGTCACCGCCAGGGTCAGCAGCGCCGCCCACAGCCAGTCGGGCCCGGTCGGCCGCCGCCGCGCCGCTCGGGCGGGGGAGGCGGTCGCGGGGGCGTTCTGCGTGGCAGTCGGCATCAGTGAGGTCTCCGCGGCAGTGCCGGTCGTGGGCCGGTCATGGCCGGTCGTGGGTGCACGGCCGTCACTCGCGCGGGAGCCGGGCGTCGACGTATCAGCATAAGGGGGTCTGCCGTAAGGCTCCCGTATGCCCGATCCCGCTCCGTCAGGTCCTCCGGGTCCGCGTCAGTCCTCGTCCAGGCCCTCGGCGATGCGGCGCTCGCGCAGCTCCTTGATCGCCTGGCGGCGGGCGAGCCGGTGCGTGCGGCGGATCTGCGCCTCCTGGTAGCGGCGCTCGTCCTGCTCCGTCTCCGGGATCACCGGCGGGACGGTGCGGGGCTTGCCCTCGGCGTCCACCGCGGTGAAGACGAGGTAGGCGCTGCCGACCTGGGTGGCGGGGGTGGACTCGTTCCACCGCTCCGCCAGGACCCGTACGCCGATCTCCATCGAGGAGCGGCCGGTCCAGTTGACCTGCGCCCGGACGTGGACGAGGTCGCCGACGCGGACGGGGGCCAGGAAGGCCATCTCGTCCATGGAGGCGGTGACGGCGGCCCCGCCCGAGTGCCGCCCGGCCACGGCGCCGGCCGCGTCGTCGACCAGCTTCATGATCACGCCGCCGTGGACCGTGCCCAGGAGGTTGGTGTCGGCCGCGGTCATGATGTGGCTGAGGGTGGTCCGGGACGCCGAGATCGGCTTGCCCTCCGGTGCGTCCGGTATCTGTGTCATACCGCCACCTTAAGTGCGTCCCGGAGGCATCAGCTGTGCAACAGCCACGGTACGAAGACCCCACCGGGGTGTCCCGGGGTGCTTCCGGGCGGGCATCCTTGTGCGCATGAGTGACTGGGACGGGTTCGGCGGCGAGCGCGACGCGCGCGGCCGGCGTGATGACGGGTACGGGCGCGGCAGCGGGCAGGCGCACCCGGACGGGCCGCAGCGGATGCGGCACGTCCAGCGGCAGCCGCAGGCCCCCCGGCCTCCCCAGGCCCAGCCCCGTCCCGCCCAGCGCCCGGCGCGGCCCCCGGTCCCGCCGCAGGCCCCGCCGCCGGGCGCGCGGCCCGGCCCCGGCTACGGGGTGCCGCCGCAGCAGACGCAGGGCCCCGACGGCTCGTACGACAGCGGCTACAACACCGGCCAGGTCTACGGGCGCCCCTCCGGTCCCGGCGGCCCCTCGGGTCCCGGCGGTCCCGGACGGCGCGGGGGCCCGGGCGGCCCCGGCGGGCCGGTGCCGGTCCGTGTGGTCGTCGACTGGCGCAAGCGGATCAAGATCGGGTCGATCGCGCTCGTCTCCGTCCTCCTGGTGACCACGATCGGCACCTACTTCTGGGCCGACTCCAAGGTCCGCCGCGAGGTCGACCTGTCCAAGGTCATCGAGCGGCCGAAGGAAGGCGACTGCACCACCTACCTGATCGTGGGCTCCGACAGCCGCGAGGGCATGTCCGACGAGGAGAAGAAGAAGCTCCACACGGGCTCCGCCGAGGGCAAGCGCACCGACTCGATGATGGTCCTGGCCCAGTGCTCCAGCGGGAACACGATGGTCTCGCTGCCGCGCGACTCCGACGTGGAGATCCCCTCCTTCGTCGGCTCCCAGTCGGGCAAGAAGTACGCCGGCACCGGCAAGCACACCAAGCTGAACGCCGCGTACGCGGACGACGGCCCGGAGCTGCTGGTCCGCACGATCGAGTTCAACACCGGCCTGCGCATCGACCACTACGCCGAGATCGGCTTCGCCGGCTTCGCGAACATCGTGGACGCGCTGGGCGGCGTGGAGCTGGACATCGAGAAGGGCTTCAAGGACGAGAAGTCCGGCGCCGACTTCAAGGCGGGCCGCCAGACCCTCAACGGCGAGCAGTCCCTGGCCTTCGTCCGCACCCGCTACGCCTTCGCCGAGTCGGACCTCCAGCGGACCAAGAACCAGCAGAAGTTCCTGGCCGCCCTCGCCAGCCAGGCCGCGACCCCGGGGACCATCCTCAACCCCTTCTCCCTCTACCCGGTGATGGGCGCCGGCCTGGACACCCTCATCGTCGACAAGGACATGTCGCTGTGGGACATGGGCCAGATGTTCTTCGCCATGAAGGGCATCAACAGCGGTGAGGGCGTGTCGCTGAACATGCCGATCGCCGGTGAGCGGGGCGGCAACCTCCTCTGGGACAAGCCGAAGATGCAGCAGCTCGTCAAGGAGATCCAGAACGACCAGAAGGTCACCGTCAAGGGGCAGTGAGCGCGGCGCCCGGCGGGGCCGGCCAGTGACATGAAGCACTCGTTCCGCGACGCACTGGACAGCCCGCCGGGTTCTTCGTAAGACTGATCCGCCTTTTGCACGCCTGCTCTGGAGCGTAGATGTCTTTGCCCGCGGCCCCGCCCGAACTCGGCGACCTGAGGCGGGACGGAGCCCCAGCGGCGGCCCCCGTGGAGCAGCGGCGCGGACCGGCCTCCGGGCCCAAGCCCCGGCTGCGCGTCCTGGACGGCCTGCGCATCGTGGCGGCCGTGGTGGTGCTCAGCGCCCACTACGTCCACCCCGTGATCTGGGGCTCCCGGGAGAACAGGGAGCTGTTCGGCCCGCTGGCCACGGCCTCGCGCTACGGCTGGCTCGGCGTCGAGCTGTTCTTCATGATCAGCGGCTTCGTCATCTGCATGTCCGCCTGGGGCCGGCCGCTCGGCAGCTACCTGCGCAGCCGCGTGGTGCGGCTCGGTCCGGCGTACTGGTTCTGCGCCCTGGTGACCGGTGCGGTCATGACCGTCTACGCGCAGTTCTACGGCGGCAACCACCCCACGCCCAGTCAGATCCTGACCAATCTGACGATGGTGCAGATGCCGCTGAACAACCCCTCGCTCGACCCCTCCTACTGGACGCTGTGGTCGGAGGCCCGGTTCTACCTGATCTTCGCGATCGTCGCCTGGAAGGGCCTGACGTACCGCCGTGTCATGAACTTCTGCTGGATCTGGACCGTGGTCTCGATCCTCGCGCCGACCTCGGGCCTGCCCGTGCTGGAGGCGCTGGCGAACCAGACGTACTCGCCGCTGTTCATCTCCGGCATCTGCTTCTACCTGATCCGCCGCGAGGGCGCCCGCGTGGGCGAGCCCTGGATCCTGCTGGCCATGTCCTGGCTGCTGATGCAGCGCTACATGACCGACATCCACGGCTGGAACACCCGCCCCGGCGACAAGCTCTCCTGGGCGGTGTGCGTCGCGGTGGTCACCTTCTTCTACCTCGTCATGGCCGCGGTCGCGCTCGGCTGGCTGGACCGGATCAACTGGCGCTGGCTGTCGGTGGCGGGCGCGATGTCCTACCCCCTGTACCTGCTGCACCAGCAGGTGGGCGTGACGCTGATGGAGCACTGGGAGGGCACGGTCCACCCGTACGTGCTGATCCTGTCGATGACCTGCTCGATGCTGCTGGCGTCCTGGCTCGTCGTGAAGTTCGTGGAGCGGCCCGGCTCGGCGGCGCTCAAGCGCATGCTGGAACGGCGCCCGGCCAGGGCCTGACGGCCGGCCTGCGGACGGACATGAGAAAGGGGCACCCCCGAGGGGGTGCCCCTTCCGCGTGGTCCGGTACCGGTCAGCGGCCGGCGCGGGCGCGGAGCTTCCACGGCATCGCGATGGACTCCAGCTGCACGGCCAGGTTCATCTTCGACTCGCCGACGGTGCGGTCCTCGAAGTGGATCGGGACCTCCATCACCTGGAAGCCGCGGCGCAGGGCCTTGTACTTCATCTCCACCTGGAAGCTGTAGCCGGCGCTGCCGATCGACGCGAGGTCGATCGCCTTCAGCGCGCCCGCGCTCCACAGGTTGAAGCCGCCCGTGATGTCGCGGACGCGGGTGCCCAGGATGGTGCTCGCGTACGCGTTGGCCCAGCGGGAGAGCAGCTTGCGGTGCGCGCCCCAGGCGTCGGACAGGGTGCCGCCGGGCACGTAGCGGGAGCCCACGACGAGGCCGGCGCCGGTGGAGCGGGCCACGCCCAGCATCTCGGCGATCTTGCCGGCCGGGTGGGAGCCGTCCGCGTCCATCTGGAGCACGTACTCGGCGCCGTCCTCGACGGCCTTGGCCATGCCGGCGGCGTAGGCGCGGCCGAGGCCGTCCTTGGCGGTGCGGTGCAGGACCGACATGCGCGGCTTGCCGTCCTCGGTGAGGAAGCCCTCCGCGAGCTCGTCGGCGATCTTGCCGGTGCCGTCGGGCGAGGAGTCGTCGACGATCAGCAGGCGCAGGCCCGGCTGGTCGAGGCCCATGATCAGCTCGACCATGCCCGGGAGGTTGCCCGCCTCGTTGTAGGTCGGCATGACCACGGTGAGGGGGGTGTGCGCCCAGGTGTCGGGGAGCTTGGTGGTGGCGACGTCGGTCTTGCGGGGAGTCTGCTGCTCGCCTATCACAGGGTTATGCCTCACTGAAGTTGGTCACCGGTCGGAGGAGAAGCGGACGGCTGCGTCGGGCAGTTCGGCCTCGCACCACACCCGCACCCCTGCGCGAAGTTCGTTGTCAGCCCCTACGACGGCACCGTCACCGATGACGGCACCGGTCACGACGGTGCGCGAACCCACCGAGGCGCCGGCGCCGATGAGGCTGGCGTTCACCACCGTGTCGGCGCCGAGGATCGCGCCGTCCAGCACGATGGAGCCCTGGACGACAGCACCCGATGCGATCCGGGCGCCGGCACCCACCACGGTACCGCCCGTCAGCTTGGCACCCTCCGCCACCTGGGCGCCGGGGAGGACGAGGGCCTCGCCGCGGGGGCCGGGGACGGCCGGGGAGGAGACGATGCCGCGCACGAGGTCGGCGGAGGCCTGGACGAAGGACTCCGGCTTGCCGAGGTCCAGCCAGTAGGTGTCCTCGGTGACGCCGTGCAGCCTGGCACCGGAGGCGAGGAGCCCGGGGAAGGTCTCGCGCTCGACGGAGACCGGGCGGCCGGCCGGGATGGAGTCGATCACGCTGCGGCGGAAGACGTAGCAGCCGGCGTTGATCTGGTCCGTGATGATCTCTTCGGGGGTCTCCGGCTTCTCGGTGAAGGCCAGCACCCGCCCGTCGGCGTCGGTGGGGACCAGGCCGAAGGCACGGGGGTCCTCGACGCGCACGAGGTGGAGGGAGACGTCGGCGTCGGCCGCCCGGTGGGAGTCGACGAGGCCCGCGATGTCAAGGCCGGTCAGGATGTCGCCGTTGAAGACGAGGACCGGGGAGTCCGGGCCGCCGGTCAGGCGCTGGGCGGCGTTGCGGATGGCGCCGCCGGTGCCGAGCGGCTCGTCCTCGACGACGTATTCGAGGGTGATGCCGAAGTCGGATCCGTCGCCGAAGTAGGGCTCGAAGACCTCGGCGAGGTAGCAGGTGGCCATCACGATGTGCGTGACACCGGCGGCAGCGGCCCTGGCGATCTGGTGGGCGAGGAACGGGACGCCCGCTGCCGGAACCATCGGCTTGGGGGTGTTCACCGTCACGGGGCGCAGACGCGTCCCCTGCCCGCCGACCAGCAGGATCGCTTCCGTCATTTTGTTCTCTCCCCAACCGGTTCAGGCGTACGAAGCTTCAAAGTTAGCCCATCCGGCACAGTGCGAGGCCCGGCGGAGCCCCGCCCGGGCCTCCTGCGGCAACGTTCCGGTTACGACGGGTTCCGCACGATGCGGGCACCGGGGCCGCCGTCCGTCTCCCCTATATAGGCGCCGCCGCGCCCGCGCGGGGGAAGAGCCCCCTGCTCAGCCCTGGAACCCCGGCTACCGCATCCGGCCGCGCCGCAGGTCCGGGCCGGTGCCGGCCGGCCCGGCGGACCTCCCCCGCGGGCGCCGGCGGGCGGTCCGGCGGGGGCGCGCACCGCGGGCGGCGGCGGGCGCTGGATCGGAATCGTTACAAAGCAGCCCGCTCAGCGTGGGGGCGCGCAAGCGCGACAAGGCCCTCGGCTGGTGCCGGGGGCCTTGTCGGGGCTGGGCGGGCGGTCCGCGTTACGGCAGGTTGCGGGCCATGACGATGCGCTGGACCTGGTTCGTGCCCTCGTAAATCTGCGTGATCTTGGCGTCGCGCATCATGCGCTCGACCGGGTAGTCGCGGGTGTAGCCGTAGCCGCCGAGGAGCTGGACGGCGTCCGTGGTGACCTCCATCGCGACGTCGGAGGCGAAGCACTTGGCCGCGGCGCCGAAGAAGGTGAGGTCGGAATCGACGCGCTCGGACTTCGCGGCGGCCGCGTAGGTCAGCTGGCGGGCGGCCTCGATCTTCATGGCCATGTCCGCGAGCATGAACTGGACGCCCTGGAAGTCGCCGATCGGCTTGCCGAACTGCTTGCGCTCCTGGACGTAGCCCTTGGCGTAGTCCAGGGCGCCCTGGGCGATGCCGAGGGCCTGGGCGGCGATGGTGATGCGGGTGTGGTCGAGGGTCTTCATCGCGGTGGCGAAGCCGGTGCCCTCGGCGCCGATCATGCGGTCGGCGGGGATGCGGACGTTGTCGAGGTAGACCTCGCGCGTCGGGGAGCCCTTGATGCCGAGCTTCTTCTCCGGGGCGCCGAAGGAGACGCCCTCGTCCGACTTCTCGACGACGAACGCGGAGATGCCCTTGGAGCGCTTCTCCGGGTCGGTGACGGCCATGACCGTGTAGTAGTCGGAGACGCCCGCGTTGGTGATCCAGCGCTTGACGCCGTTGAGGACCCAGAAGTCGCCGTCGCGGACCGCGCGGGTCTTCATGCCGGCCGCGTCCGAGCCCGCGTCGGGCTCGGAGAGGCAGTAGGAGAACATGCCGTCGCCCTTGGCCAGCGGGCCGAGGTACTTGGCCTTGAGCTCCTCCGAGCCGGAGAGGATCACGGGGAGGGAGCCGAGCTTGTTGACGGCCGGGATCAGGGAGGAGGAGGCGCAGACGCGGGCCACCTCCTCGATCACGATGACCGTGGCGAGGGCGTCGGCGCCGGCGCCGCCGTAGGTCTCGGGCACGTGGACCGCGTGCAGGTCGTTGGCGACGAGGGCGTCGAGGGCCTCCTGCGGGAAGCGCGCCTCCTCGTCGACCGCGGCCGCGAACGGGAGGATCTTCGCCTCGCAGAGCGCGCGGACCGACTCGCGGAGCATGTCGTGCTCCTCGGCCGGGCGGTACAGGTCGAAGTCGGCAGAACCCGCCAAGATCTTTCACTCCCCAGTCTGCGGCGCCGAGTGAGCGGCCGGCGGCTGTGCGTCGCCGGCGCGCGCTCGGCGCGGGATGCTAACTACCGTTAAGTAACCCAAATTCTAGTTCCCGGCGCCGCCGCAGCGGTATGCAGCACGTACGTGAGCTGCGTGACAGCCGGATACTCCCGGGAACGTCCCCCGGGACCCGCCCGACTATGCTCGGGGGCCGCAAACGGCCCCGCACCTCTGGAGCATCCATGGCCCCCCTCAAGATCACCGTGATCGGCACCGGCTACCTGGGCGCCACCCACGCCGCGGCCATGGCGGAGCTCGGCTTCGAGGTGCTGGGGCTGGACGTGGTGCCGGAGAAGATCGAGATGCTGGCCTCCGGCCGGGTCCCGATGTACGAACCGGGGCTGGAGGAACTGCTCGCCAAGCACGTCGCCGGTCTGCCGGGGGCCACCGGGCGGCTGCGGTTCACGCAGTCGTGGGAGGAGGTCGGGGACTTCGGCGACGTGCACTTCGTCTGCGTGAACACCCCGCAGAAGCACGGCGAGTACGCCTGCGACATGTCGTACGTGGACTCCGCCGTGGAATCCCTCGCCCCGCACCTCACCCGGCCCGCGCTGGTCGTCGGCAAGTCCACCGTGCCCGTGGGATCGGCCGAGCGGCTCGCCGCGAAGCTCGCCGCGCTGGCCCCGGCGGGCGAGGAGGTGGAGCTGGCCTGGAACCCGGAGTTCCTGCGCGAGGGCTTCGCCGTGAACGACACCCTGCACCCCGACCGGATCGTCATCGGCGTCCGGGGCGAGCGCGGCGAGAAGCTGCTGCGCGAGGTGTACGCGGCCCCCATGGCCGAGGGGACCCCCCTGGTGGTCACCGACTTCCCGACCGCCGAGCTGGTGAAGACCGCGGCCAACTCCTTCCTCGCCACCAAGATCTCCTTCATCAACGCCATGGCCGAGGTCTGCGAGGCCGCCGGCGGTGACGTCGTCAAGCTCGCCGAGGCCATCGGCTACGACGAGCGCATCGGCGCCAAGTTCCTGCGCGCCGGCATCGGCTTCGGCGGCGGCTGCCTGCCCAAGGACATCCGCGCCTTCATGGCCCGGGCCGGCGAACTGGGCGCCGACCAGGCGCTGACCTTCCTGCGGGAGGTCGACTCCATCAACATGCGCCGCCGCGGCCACATGGTCGAGCTGGCCCGCGAGGCCGTGGGCGGCTCCTTCCTCGGCAAGCGGGTCGCCGTGCTCGGCGCCACCTTCAAGCCCGACTCGGACGACGTGCGCGACTCCCCCGCGCTGAACGTCGCCGGGCAGATCCACCTCCAGGGCGGGCAGGTCACCGTCTACGACCCCAAGGGCATGGACAACGCCCGCCGCGTCTTCCCCACCCTCGGCTACGCCGGCTCCGCGCTGGAGGCCGCCCGCGGGGCCGAGGTCGTCCTGCACCTCACCGAGTGGCGCGAGTTCCGCGAGCTCGACCCCGCCGAGCTGGGCTCCGTCGTCACGGACCGGCTGATCCTCGACGGCCGCAACGCCCTGGACCCGCGGCACTGGCGGGCCGCCGGGTGGACCTACCGGGCCATGGGACGCCCGCAGGCGTAAGGGGATCCGGAGGGGGCGCGGGCCGGCGCGGGCGTACGGACCTACCCACTTTTGAAGGTTCTCAGTCAAAGAACCGGAATAATCGAATGGGTAGACTTCGCGCCGATGACCACGACCAGCAGCCCCACAGCCCACCCCTCCGCAGCCGCGACGACGGGGCCCGCCACGCGTGACCGGCGGGGATCCTTCGAGACCGCCCTGCGAGGACGCGGCGCCCTGCTGGCCGTCGCCGGCTTCTGGCTGGCCACCAGGGCGGCGATGCTCTGGACCCTCGTCCACGACGTCGGGCACTCCACCAACACCCGTGTGGAGGTCTCCGTGACCTACCACAACTGGTACAACGTGCTCGTCCACTGGACGATGCCGCACAACGACGTCATGTGGCAGTACCCGCCGGCCGCGGCGGCCGTCTTCCTCTCCCCGGACCTGCTGCCGTTCCTCACCTACTTCCAGGGCTTCGTCGCCCTGACGGTGCTCTGCGACGCCGTCATCCTGCTCGGCCTCCTGCGGGTGGCGCGGCGCGAGGACGGCAGCATGGCCGGTGCGGTGATGTGGCTGGTGGCGCTGCCGCTGATGATGGCCACCCCGTTCGCCCGCTACGACATCCACGTCACCCTCTTCGCGGTCTTCGCGCTGCTCTGCATGCGACGGCGGCCGCGGCTCGGCGGGGTCATCGCCGGCATCGGGGCCATGGTCAAGGTGTGGCCGCTGCTGACCCTGCTCGGCGTCCCCCGCGGGAAGTCCACCCGCGACGCCCTCGTCGCGGCGGCGCTGTCCTGCGTGGCGCTGCTGGGCGTCTTCGCGGTGCTGTTCAAGGACACCCTGGGCTTCCTGGGCAACCAGGGCAACCGCGGGGTCCAGGTCGAGTCGCTGGGCGGCTCGGCGCTGATGGCGGCCAAGCTGGTGCACCTGTGGCCCGGCAAGACCAACTTCCAGTACGGGGCGTTCGAGTACGTCGGCCCGTACGTGTCCAGCATCGCGCGGGCCTCGGTGGGCCTGACGGTGATCGGTTTCCTGCTGCTCCTGCTGTGGCGGGTGAAGGCCAACCGCTGGACGGGCGCGACGCCCTTCGACGCCGCGCTCTGCGCGATCCTGGTCTTCACCGTCACCAGCCGCGTCATCAGCCCGCAGTACATGATCTGGCTGCTCGGCCTCGGGGCCGTCTGCCTGACCTCGAAGCACTCCACCCAGCGGCCGGTCGCCTGGCTGCTGGTCGCCACGACCGCGCTGACCACGCTGGTCTTCCCGGTCTTCTACGACGCCGAGGTCCTCACCAACAGCACGCTCGGCACCGTCCTGCTCTGCACCCGCAACGCCATGCTGCTCTTCGCGACGGTGTGGTCCGGCCTGCGCCTGTGGAAGGCCACCGTGCTGCCGAAGTCGCAGCTGCCGCGGCAGACGCGGGAGCCGCACGCCCCCGCGTCCGCGACCGCCTAGGCCGGGGGCGTCCTGTGCTGCGCGGCACGGGCGGTGAACTCCGCCTCGCGCAGCACCCGCTGGGCGTTGCCCCAGGTCAGCAGGGTGAGGTCGGATTCCGACCAGCCCCGTTCCAGTAGTTCCGCGATCAGCCGCGGGTAGCCCGAGGGGTCGGTGAGTCCGGCCGGCCTCGGGCTTCCGCGTTCGGCGCCGAAGGCTGCGCCGAGGCCGACGCCCTCCGGACCCGCGAGGGCCCGTACGTGTTCCACGTGGTCGGCGACGGCGTGCAGCGAGTCGCCGGTGCGCTCGGTGTCGAAGGTGACCATCGCGAGGCCGCCGGCCGCGCGCAGCGCGAGGAGGACCTCGTCGGTGACGTTGTCCGGATGCGGGTTGAGGGAGGCCGCCCCCGTGTTCGAGATGATCACCGGCGCCTTGGAGGCCGCCGTGAGCTGGCAGGCGGCGGCCGGCGTGCAGCCCGTCAGGTCGATGAGCATCGCCAGCCGGTTCGCCTCCTTGACCACCTCGTGGCCGAAGGCCGTCAGGCCCTCGTCGGCCCAGGGCGCTCCGGCGGGCGCGATCAGGCGCACGCCGAGGGCGTGGAAGGCGCGCAGCGCGCCGAGGGAGCCGGTGAGGGTGCTGCCGGGGACCGGGCCGAGGAACGAGGCGATCCGGCCCCGGTTGCGGGCGTCTGCCATGTCGTCGGCGGTCAGCGCGAGGCAGAGGCTGTCGGAGTAGCGGCGCATCAGGGCGCGGGCGGCGTCGATCTGTTCGAGGGTCTCGCAGACGGCCTGGGCGCAGGAGTCCGCGCGCGGCGGCCCCGGGGGGACGAGCAGGGTCCAGAACTGCGCGCCCACTCCCCCGGCGCGCAGCCTCGGGATGTCGGTGTCGACGCCGGTGTCCGGGGTGTCGATGTCGTGGTACGGGCTCTGGCGCAGGGTCCAGACGAGGGTGTTGCAGCCGTCGGCGACGGGATGGACGGCGAGCAGCGCGGCCGCGCGGTCCAGGGACCCGCCCGCCATCAGCGGGGCTGTGACGGGGACGTCTTCGGCTCCGACACCCACGGAGTGGGGTTCATCCTGCAGGTCGGCCATGGCATTCGCTCCGGTCTCGGCGGCAGCAGGGAGATATGGGGCCACCGTGACATGCGGGGTGCCGGTGCCGCCCGGCGAACGCGGCGTTCGGGTGTACGGCCGTCGCGCGGCCGCCTTACGGCCGTCGTACGGCCGTACGGGACGGGGGCGGGGACGGGGGCTGCCCCGTCCCCGCCCCCGTCGGGCGGCTCGTACGGCTGCGGGCTAGAGCACCGCGTTCGACGGGCCGCGGGTGGCCGAGAGGTCCCGGGCGACGGCTTCGGCGTCGCGCAGCGCCCGTACCGCGTTGGACCAGGTCAGCTTGGCCAGGTCGGCCCGGGACCAGCCGCGGTGCAGGAGCTCCGCGATCAGGTTCGGGTAGCCGGAGACGTCGTCCAGCCCGGCCGGGGTGAAGGCCGTGCCGTCGAAGTCCCCGCCGATGCCGATGTGGTCGACGCCGGCGACCTCGCGCATGTGGTCGAGGTGGTCGGCGACGGTGGCGGCGGTGGCCACCGGGCGCGGGCGGGCGGCCTCGAAGGCCCGGTGCAGGGCCATCGCCTCGGCGGTGGTGTCGAGGTGGTGGAAGCCGTGGGCGCGCAGGTTCTCGTCCGCGGCCAGGGTCCACTCGACGGCGGCCGGGAGGATGAACTTCGGCACGAAGGTGGCCATCGCGACGCCGCCGTTGGCCGGCAGCTGCGCCAGCACCTCGTCGGGGACGTTGCGCGGGTGGTCGCAGACCGCCCGGGCCGAGGAGTGCGAGAAGATCACCGGCGCGGCCGAGACGGCGATGGCGTCGCGCATGGTGGTCTCGGCGACGTGCGAGAGGTCGACGAGCATGCCGACGCGGTTCATCTCGCGCACCACCTCGCGGCCGAAGTCCGCGAGGCCGCCGTGCCGGGGTTCGTCGGTCGCCGAGTCCGCCCAGTCGATGGTGTCGTTGTGGGTGAGCGTCATGTACCGCACGCCCAGCCGGTGCAGGGCGCGCAGGGTGGCGAGCGAGTTGTTGATCGAGTGGCCGCCCTCCGCCCCGGTCAGGGAGGCGATCCTGCCGTCGGCGCGGGCCGCCTCCATGTCGTCCGCCGTCAGGGCCCGCACCAGGGCCCGGGGGTAGCGGGCGATCAGCTGGTCGACGGCGTCGATCTGCTCCAGGGTGGCGCTGACGGCCTCGTCGCCCGCGTAGTCGGAGCGGACGTAGACCGACCAGAACTGCGCGCCGACCCCGCCGGCGCGCAGCCGGGGGATGTCGGTGTGCAGGTGGGCGGACTGGTCGCCGGCGATGTCGCGCCGGGCCAGGTCGTAGCGCACCTGCTCGCGCAGGGCCCAGGGCAGGTCGTTGTGGCCGTCGACGACCGGGTGCTCGGCGAGCAGCTCCCGGGCCCGCGCGAGCAGGTCCGCCGCGCTCACTTGCCGAACCCGAAGGATTCCGCGCCCGCGACCTTGGCGCGCAGCCGCTTGCCCTTCTCGGTGGCCTGGTCGTTCAGCTCCTGCTGGAACTCGCGCATCCGGCCGAGGAGCTCCGGGTCGTGCGCGGCGAGCATGCGCACGGCCAGCAGGCCGGCGTTGCGCGCGCCGGCGACGGAGACGGTGGCGACGGGAACCCCGGCGGGCATCTGGACGATCGACAGCAGCGAGTCCATCCCGTCGAGGTACTTCAGCGGGACCGGCACGCCGATGACGGGCAGCGGGGTGACGGAGGCGAGCATGCCGGGCAGGTGGGCGGCCCCGCCCGCACCGGCGATGATCGCCTTGAGCCCGCGCTCGGCGGCGTGCTCCCCGTACGCCACCATCTCGCGCGGCATCCGGTGGGCGGAGACGACGTCGACCTCGTAGGGGATCTCGAACTCGTCCAGGGCCTGCGCGGCGGCCTCCATGACCGGCCAGTCGGAGTCCGAGCCCATGACGATGCCTACGACGGGAGAGGTGCTCATTCGGTGATCGTTCCTCTGAGGTAGCCGGCTGCGTGGCGTGCGCGTTCCAGCACATCGTCCAGGTCGTCGCCGTAGGTGTTGACGTGGCCGACCTTGCGGCCGTGTTTCACGTCCTTGCCGTACATGTGGATCTTCACCTGCGGGTCGTGGGCCATGCAGTGCAGATACGCCGCGTACATGTCGGGGTAGTCCCCGCCGAGGACGTTCGCCATCACGGTCCAGCGGGCCCGGGGGCGCGGGTCGCCCAGGGGGAGGTCCAGGACCGCTCGGACGTGGTTGGCGAACTGGGAGGTGACCGCGCCGTCCTGGGTCCAGTGGCCGCTGTTGTGCGGGCGCATGGCCAGTTCGTTGACGAGGATGCGGCCGTCGGTGGTCTCGAACAGCTCCACGGCCAGGTGGCCGGTCACGTCGAGCTCCTTGGCGATGCGCAGGGCCAGGGCCTGGGCCTCGCCCGCGAGGGCTTCGGAGAGATCGGGGGCCGGGGCGATCACCGTGTCGCACACCCCGTCCACCTGGATGGACTCGACCACGGGATAGGCCACGGCCTGGCCGTGCGGGGAACGGACGATGTTGGCGGCGAGTTCGCGGACGTAGTCCACCTTCTCCTCCGCGAGGACGGGGACTCCCGCCTGGAACGGGGGCACGGCGTCCTCGGGCGTGCGGACGAACCACACTCCCTTGCCGTCGTACCCGCCGCGCACCGTCTTGAGGATGACGGGGAAACCGCCGACCTCTTGCGCGAAGGCCGCCACGTCCGCCGGATCGCTCACGATCCGGTGGCGGGGGCTGGGCGCGCCGATCTCGTCGAGCTTGGCGCGCATCACCCCCTTGTCCTGGGCGTGCACCAACGCGTCGGGCCCCGGCCGGACGGGGATGCCGTCCGACTCCAGGGCCCGGAGGTGCTCGGTGGGTACGTGCTCGTGATCGAAGGTGATCACGTCGCAGCCGCGCGCGAAGGCGCGCAACGTGTCCAGATCGCGATAGTCGCCGATGACGACGTCGTTCACGACCAGGGCCGCCGAGTCCTGGGGGGTGTCACTGAGGATCTTGAATCTGATGCCGAGGGGGATACCCGCCTCGTGGGTCATGCGGGCGAGCTGACCGCCGCCGACCATGCCGACTACCGGGAACGTCACCTCTCCAGGGTATCCGCCGGTATTCCGCCATACGGACGCAGGCCTGGCGCGGACTCGCCGGTAGGGTCCGCCGGCCTTGTGTGCGTTGTGTCCCAAGGGGCGCCGGGCGCGAACGGTCGCCCGGGGCGACACTTAACATGGTGTGGTTGACGAGATCGGGTGACACGCCCCGCCGGGCGCTGACGGCTCACCCCGTGACGCACACGACGACTGACAGGGACTGAACGATCACCATGAGCACGCCGAACGCAGTACCGCTGTCCGAGCGCTTCCGAGGCCTCGTGCGGGAGGCGGTCAAGTTCGGCGCCGTGGGCGGCGCGGGCGTCCTGGTCAACTTCGGCGTCTTCAACCTGCTGCGCACCACCACGGACCTGCAGACGGTCCGGGCGAACGTGATAGCCATCGTGGTGGCCATCATCACGAACTACGTGGGGTTCCGCTACTTCACCTACCGCGACCGCGACCTGGGCAGCCGGCGCCGCGAGATGATCCTGTTCGTGCTGTTCAGCCTGATCGGCATGGTCATCGAGAGCGGTGTGCTCTACGTCGCCACGTACGGCTTCGGCCTGGACAGCTCGCTGCAGAACAACGTCTTCAAGTTCCTCGGCATGGGCGTGGCGACGGTCTTCCGGTTCTGGTCGTACCGGACGTGGGTGTTCAAGGCGCTGCCCACGGACGCCGCGCCCTCGCTGGTCGTGGAGCAGCGCGACGGGCACGAGGCGCCCGTCGCCCCCCGCACCCCGGAGCCCGCGGGCAACCAGGGCTGACGGCCGCCCGGCTCCTGCCCGACGGCCGTCCGGCGGTCACCTGACCGTTCGTTCCGGCTCCGTGCGCTCGGGGGCGGTGCGGCTGAGGAAGAGCGCGAAGACCGGCGGCTGACTCTGGAGGAGCTCCAGGCGGCCGCCGTCCGCTTCCGCGAGGTCGCGGGCGACGGCCAGGCCGATGCCGGTGGAGTTGCGGCCGCTGATGGCCCGCTCGAAGATCCGGTTTCCGAGGTCGGGCGGGACGCCGGGGCCCTCGTCGGTGACCTCGATGACGGCCTGGTTGCCGGTGACGCGGGTGCGCAGGGCGACGGTGCCGCCGCCGTGCATGAGGGCGTTCTCCACGAGGGTGGCGAGGACCTGGGAGACGGCGCCCGGGGTGCCGACGGCCCGCATGCCGGTCTTCCCGGAGCGGACGATGGCCCGGCCGGCGCTGCGGTAGGCCGGCCGCCACTCCTCCACCTGCTGTTTGACGACCTCGTCGAGGTCGAAGGGGACGGCGGAGCCGGTGCGGGGGTCGCGGGAGTTCGTCAGCAGCCGCTCGACCACGTCCGTGAGCCGCTCGACCTGGGTGAGGGCGATGGTCGCCTCCTCCCGCACGGTCTCCAGGTCGTCGGTGACCGTGATCTCCTCCAGCCGCATCGACAGGGCGGTGAGGGGGGTGCGCAGCTGGTGGGAGGCGTCGGCGGCGAGGCGGCGTTCGGCGGTGAGCATCCGCGCGATGCGTTCGGCGCTGGAGTCGAGGACGTCGGCGACGCGGTCGAGCTCGGGGACCCCGTAGCGCTTGTGCCGGGGCCGGGGGTCGCCGGAGCCGAGCCGCTCGGCGGTCTCGGCGAGGTCGGTGAGGGGGGAGGCCAGCCGGTTGGCCTGGCGGACGGCGAGCAGGACGGCCGCGACGACGGCCAGCAGGGCCACGGCGCCGACCACGGCCAGGGTGCGGCCGACCTCGCGGGTGACGGTGGAGCGGGACTCCTCGACGACGACGACCTCGCCCTGCTCGCCGCGCGCGGTGCCCCGGATGACGTTGTCCTCGATCCGGTCGCCGACCTCGACGACCGGCTGTCCGGGGACGGTGATGCGGGCGTACGTGCCGATGTCGAGCTGTTCGGACAGTGCGCCGGCGTCGACCCTCCGGTGCTCCAGGGCGTCGGCCTCGACGACGCCCAGCAGGCGCAGCGCCTCGGAGCCGATGCGGTCCTGGGCGCTGCTGGTGATGGTCCGGGTCTCCACGATGACGAGGGAGACCCCGAACACGGCGATCACGACGAGGACCACGGCGAGCGTGGAGTTGATCAGACGGCGGCGCATGTCCTAGAGCATGCCCTAACGGGCGAACGCGCTCCGACGGCTTGCGCGGCGGGCTCCGTCAGCTCTTCTCGAAACGGAAGCCGACGCCCCGGACGGTGGCGATGTAGCGGGGGTTGGCGGCGTCGTCGCCCAGCTTCTTGCGCAGCCAGGAGATGTGCATGTCGAGGGTCTTGGTGGAGGACCACCAGGTGGTGTCCCAGACCTCGCGCATCAGCTGGTCGCGGGTGACGACCCGGCCGGCGTCGCGGACGAGGACGCGCAGCAGGTCGAATTCCTTGGCGGTGAGCTGGAGCTCCTCCTCGCCCATCCAGGCGCGGTGGGACTCGACGTCGATGCGCACCCCGTGGGTGGCGGGGGCCTGGGCGGCGTCGTTGGCGCCGCGCCGCAGCAGGGCCCGTACCCGGGCCAGCAGCTCGGCGAGGCGGAAGGGCTTGGTCACGTAGTCGTCGGCGCCGGCGTCCAGGCCGACCACGGTGTCGACCTCGTCGGCCCGGGCGGTCAGGACCAGGATGGGGAAGCCGTGGCCCTCGGCGCGCAGTCGCCGGGCCACCTCCAGGCCGTCCATTCCGGGGAGTCCGAGGTCCAGGACGACGAGATCGACGCCGCCCTGCAGTCCGGCTTCGAGGGCGGTGGGGCCGTCCTCGCGGACCTCGACCTCGTAGCCCTCTCGGCGCAGGGCGCGGGCCAGGGGTTCCGAGATGGATGCGTCGTCCTCGGCGAGCAGTACACGCGTCATGTGGGTGATGGTAGTCCGCGGCGGCGCAAAGGAGGCGCCTGCCTGCACACCCCTCTCGAACTGGGGTTATTAACTACTATCGGCCTTCGAACCTGACGGATCGGTTCCCCGGAATCCTGTGATCCATATCTCAAGCCCTTCCATATGCATCGGTGCCCTGTCGTATGGTGGCGGAACGCCCGATGCACTATCGAGGGGACATTTGCGCTCAAATCCGAGCCAAGAACCTCAAATTCTGCTCTGGCCGGTTTGCCCCGGCCCAGATGACAGTGAATGACCTATGGGCCGGGCCCTGCGCGCGAGGATGCGCGGAGGGCGTGGATCCCGGTTACGGCTGCCCCGTCACCCCGTCACACCGGGGAACGAGACCCCAGGGCGTGGGGTGGGACTTCCGTCGCCGGTGCCGGCCGCCCCCCACCGGGCGCTGAACAGCTCACGAAGCCAAGCGTCCCGAGCAAGCAAGGATCGACCATGGCTTCCAGCCTGACGAAGGACTCGGCGTCCCCGGCCGCCGAAAAGACCTTCTTCGGCCACCCCCGTGGCCTGGCCACTCTGTTCATGACCGAGATGTGGGAGCGCTTCTCCTACTACGGCATGCGCGCCCTTCTCGTCTACTACCTGGTCTCGGGCGGCGCGGACGCCGCCACGGGCAGCCAGGGCGGCGGTCTGGCCATGACCGCGGCGACGACCACGGCCATCTACTCCGTGTACGTGTCCATGGTCTACCTCATGGCCATGCCCGGCGGCTGGTTCGGTGACCGCGTCTGGGGCGCCCGCAAGACGGTCGCGATCGCCGGTTTCGTGATCATGGCTGGTCACCTGTCCCTGGCGATCCCCGGCCAGGCGATGTTCTTCGTGGGTCTGGTCCTGGTCGCGGCCGGCTCGGGTCTGCTGAAGGCCAACATCTCGACGATGGTCGGCCACCTGTACGACGGCCCGGACGACCCGCGCCGTGACGGTGGCTTCACCCTCTTCTACGTCGGCATCAACCTCGGTGCCTTCGTCGCCCCGTTCATCGTCGGAACGGTCGGCAAGGAGCACAACTGGCACCTGGGCTTCGCCCTCGCCGCGCTCGGCATGGGCCTGGGCCTCACCCAGTTCCTGCTCGGCACCAAGAACCTGAGCCCGAAGAGCAGCGAGGTCCCGAACCCGCTGTCGCCGGAGGAGCGCAAGGCCGTCCTCACCAAGGTCGTCCTCGTGGTCCTGGCCATCGCCGTCTTCTACGGCGCCGTGGTCGCCCTCGGTGCGTACACCCTGAACTGGGCCCTGGTCCCGCTGACCCTGGCCGGCCTGCTCATCCCGATCGCCGTCCTGACGCGCATCAAGCGCGACAAGGACCTGTCGGGCGCCGAGCAGTCGAAGATGACCGCGTACATCTGGTTCTTCATCGCCGCCGCCGTCTTCTGGATGATCTACGACCAGGGTGGCTCCACGCTGTCCCTGTTCGCGGACGACAAGACTGCCGACACCGTCTTCGGCCTCGGCTTCTCGGCCACCTGGTACCAGTCGCTGAACCCGCTGTTCGTCATGGCGCTGGCCCCGGTCTTCGCCTGGCTGTGGCTGTGGCTGTCGCGCAAGAACCAGGAACCGAACACCATCGTGAAGTTCTCGATGGGCCTGGTCCTGGTCGGTGCCTCGTTCTTCGTCTTCATCGTCCCGATGGGCATGGCGACGGGCGACACCAAGGTCTCCCCGATGTGGCTCGTCTCGATCTACATGATCCAGACCATCGGTGAGCTGTGCCTCTCCCCGGTCGGCCTCTCGGTCACCACCAAGATGGCGCCGCAGAAGTACGCCTCCCAGATGATGGGTGTCTGGTTCCTCGCGGTCACCGCCGGTGACTGCACCACCAGCCTCCTGTCCATCGGCGGCGTCGACCTCAACGGCACGTGGGTGATCGGCTTCCAGGCCGCCGCCGCGGTCCTGGCCGGCTTCGCGGTGTACACGTACCGCAAGAAGGTCCAGGGGCTCATGGGCGACGTGCACTGACGCACCCCCCAGCGTGAGGTGAAGGCCCGGCACACCGGATGGTGTGCCGGGCCTTCGTCCGTTCCGGGGCGGGTTTACCTCGTGCCGCGCAGGCGGCGCCAGGGGGTGAAGGTGAAGACCGCGCCGCCGAGGAGGACGACCGTGCCCGCGACCAGGGCCAGGGCCCTGATCCCGCCGTCGTCCTGGGCGCCGGTCTCGGCGAGGCCGCCGGAGGCGGTGGCCGAGGAGCCGCCGGTGGACGGGCCGGCGGTGGTGGAGCCGGAGCCGCCGGGCTGGGCGGCGGTGTCGAGCTCCAGGGAGACCCCGCTGCCGGTGGCCTTGCAGGGCACGTTGATCGGGGTGGTGCCCGGGGCCATCGTGACGTCGATGGTCAGCTGGTCGGGACTGAGCGTCACCTTGCCGGACTTGCCGGGCTTGTAGGTGCCGGTCATGTCGGACAGGCTGACCGGCGCCCCGGCGGGGATCGGCTCGGCGTTGGCCGGGCCGGCGACCTTGACGGTGCCGCTGTCGGCGCCGCCCAGCTTGATGTCCATCGAGGGCTTGAGGGCGCCGGCCGGGAGCTGCATGGGGCTGGCCATCGCTCCCTTGGCGGTCTTGACGGTGAGGGCGTAGTCGCCGCCGTTCTTCTTCGCGCTAATGGTCACGGGCGTCTTGATGCCATTAGGCACCACGGCGCCGCAGTCGTAGGCGACCTCCACCGCCTTGCCGGGGAAGTCGGTCTGACCGCCGGAGCCGCCGGTGGTCGAGCCGGTGGTCGAGCCCCCGGTGGAGCCGCCGGCCGTGGTGGAGCCGGTCGTGGTGCCGCCGGTGGTGGAGCCGCCGGTGGTGGAGCCCGTGGTGCCGCCCGTCGTGGAGCCGCCCGTGTCGCTCCCGGTGGTGGAGCCGCCCGTGGTGCCGCCGGTGGTCGTCGAGCCGGTGGTGCCGCCCGTCGTGCCCCCCGTGCCGCCGGGGGCGGTCACGTCCAGTTCCAGGGAGGGCTTCGGGTTGTTGCCCGGGGTGCAGGTGGTGGTGGTCCCCATCGCCTTGATGGTGAGCACACCGGCCGTGAAGGTGACCTTGCCGCTCTTCTTCGGGGTGTAGGTCCCCGACAGGTCACTGATCTTGATCGGGGTGTTGGCGGGTATCGGCTCGGCGTTGGCCGGGCCCGTGACCGGCACGGACACCTTCTCCGCCCCGTCGACGGCGATCACGGCGCTGGGGGTCATCGCGCCGGCGCCGAGCTGGATGGGGCTGGAGGAGACGCCCTTCTGGAAGGACATCGTCAGCTTGTAGCCGTCGCCCTCCTTCACCCCCTTGATGTCGATGGGCGACACCGCCGACTTGTCCCCGATCGGGGTCTTGCAGTCGTACTGGACGTCGATCACGGCTGCTTGGGCGGTGCTCGGCGCCAGCAGCACGCCCGCGCCGCCGAGCAGCAGTGCGGCCGCTGCCGCACCAGCCCTCCGTTGGGTCTTCACGAATGTCCCTTCGTCGTCGGACGGTTCTCAGACGGTGCGGATGTCTGTGGGGGGCCCGCCTGCGGCGGCTCCGGGGTGAACCAGGGCAGGGGCGCCGGCGGGGGCCCCGGGACCCCCGCGTCCGGGATCCTCGGGAGGCGGGCCGTGACCGCCCCGGCGCCCTCCGGGGGCGGTCCGGCGACCCGGTGGCGGCCGGGGGCCCCGGGGCGGGGGCGGACCCGGTCCACGACGGCCATGCCCAGCCGGAACAGCGCCGTCGGGATCACCACCAGCAGCAGGCCCCAGAACAGCAGCACCCCGTACGGCCGGTCCACGCCCCACGGCTGGGTGGCGAGAACGGTCTCCCCGTACTTGAGCGAGACGGTGTAGTCCCCGTGGGCGCCCGCCGGGAGCTCCACGTCCAGGCCCACCTCCGCCTTGCCGCCGGGCGGGATGGTGCCCTTCCAGCGGGCCTCCTCCCACTGCGGGGCGAACACCCCGTGCGCGGTGCCCAGCTGGAAGACGGGGTCCTTGACGGGGGCCGAGCCGAGGTTGCCGACGGTGGCGGTGAACCTCCGCGACGGCGGGGCCCCGAACCAGGTCAGCACCCCGTCCCCGCCCTTCAGCCGGACGCCGGTGAGCAGGGCGAGCCGGGCGGTCCCGGACTCGGGCGGCAGGTCGGCCACCGGATGGTCGGTGATCTTCAGCGGGACGGCGACGGTGGACTGGTCGCCGTTGACCGAGGTCACGTTCACCACGCAGGGGCAGGGCTTGGGCGGGGCCACGACCGGCAGCCGGGCCGTGAACCGGCCGTCGCCTGCGACCGAGACGGCCACCCCGTCGGCGTTGGCGCAGCTGTTGGTGCCGCCGATCATGTTCTGGCCGCAGACCAGCAGCATGACCAGGGTCCCGGCCCGCCAGCCGGTGCCGGTGGCGGTGAGCTCGGTGCCCTTGGCCGCCTCCTGGAGCGAGAGCGCCACGGCGGGCTTCCCCTCGGCGGAGACGGCGCCCGAAGCGGCCGCGGCGGGGGCTGCGCCCGGGACGGCGACCGGTGCTGCGGCGGGCCCGGCGGCCGGGGCCGAGGCCGGGACCGCGGCGGGGGCCGAGGCGGTCGCCGCGACGGCCGGGGCCGTCGGCAGGAGGGCCAGGGCGAGGGCCGCCAGGGCCGCCCCGGCGCGGGATACGGCCCTCGGGCCGGGCGTGCGGCTCACCTGGACGCTCCCGTCAGCTCGGGTTCGGACACCGCCGGGGCGCTCGGGCCCCCGGCCGGCTCGTGCGGCTCCGCGCGCGGCCTGCCGCGCCACCGGCCGGGCGGGCCGCGCCGCAGGACCCGTACGAGGACCAGGGCGGCCGCGCCGAGCAGCAGCAGGCCGGCTCCGGCCCGGGCCGCGCTCCCCCCGGGCACCAGCCAGGCCGTGGCGGTGGCGGTGGCCGGGGCGGCGCCGGGGGCGGTGACGGTCAGCCGGAGCGAGACCCGGTCGAAGGCGGGCGCGCCCGGCCAGGGCTCGGTCAGGGTGATCCGCTGGCCGGGCAGCAGCTCGACCGGCAGGGCGCGGGCCCGCCGGGGGTCGGAGGCCCCGCCGAGACCGCGTTCGGCGTGCAGGGCGAGCGCGGGGGTGAGGGCGACGTTGCCCCGGTTGACGAGGGTGTACGCGACGGCGGTGGCCGCGCCCCGGCCGCGTACGGAGACGTCCTCGACGGTGAGGGCCGCCAGCGCCGGGCCGCCGACGCGCACGTCGACCCGTACGCCCGCCTCGCGGCCGCCCTCGGCTGCGACGACGGCGGCGGGGTGGTCGCCGGGCGGGGAGGAGGGCGGGACGGTGACGGTGAAGGGGACCACCGCGCGGGTGTGCGCGGGGAGCGTGACGGTGGCGGCCGCGCCGAAGCTGATCCAGGCGCCGGCGCCCCGCGCCCCTGCGGCGGGGCGTACGGCGAAGGCCCCGTCGGGGGTGTTGTAGGCGTCGGCCCCGCGCAGGGTGACGGTCCGCTCCCGGTCGCCGGTGTTGGCGAGGGCGAGGCGGTCCTCCAGCACGGTGCCGGCGGGGCCCGCGAGGTAGAACGAGGGGCGGCGGGCCGCGGTGGCGCCCCCGGAGGCCGGCTCGGCGGTCCAGCCGGGGTCGTCGGCGGCGGCCGCCGGGGTCCCCTGGAGGGCGGCGGCGGCCAGCAGGAGCAGCGCGGCGAGGCGCCGCAGGGTGCGGGGCGTGAGGGCGTGGAGCACGGGCGGGCGCTCCGTTCAGGACGGGATCCGCCGGGCCCGGCCGCGCCGGGTCAGCCAGAGCAGGCCGGCGGCGCCGGACAGCGCGACGGTGGCGCCGAAGGTGCCGAGGGCCAGGGCGGAGTCGGCGGGGCCGGTCTGCGGGAGGGTGGCGTCGCCGGAGGGCTGCGCGGGCTGCTGGGCTCCGGCGGCCGCCGTGACGTCCAGTTCCAGGGAGGGCTTGGGGCTGTTGCCGGGGGTGCAGGTGGTGGTGGTCCCCATGGCCTTGATGGTGAGCACCCCGGCCGTGAAGGTGACCTTGCCGCTCTTCTTCGGGGTGTAGGTCCCCGACAGGTCACTGATCTTGATCGGGGTGTTGGCGGGCGCGGCCTCCGCGTTCGGGGGCCCGGAGACGGGGATCGAGGCCTGCTCGGCGCCGCCGGCCGTGATGACGGCGCTGGGGTTCATCGCGCCCTTGCCGAGCTCGATGGGGCTGGAGGAGACGCCCTTCTGGAAGGACATCGTCAGCTTGTAGCCGTCGCCCTCCTTGACGGCCTTGATGTCGATGGGCGAGACCGCCGACTTGTCGCCGATCGGGGTCTTGCAGTCGTACTGGACGTCGACCACGTCGGCGTGGGCCGCGGGGGCGGCGAACAGGACGGCGGATCCGGCCAGCGCGGAGGCCAGCGCGAGCGCGGTGGAGCGTTTCCGGTCGGACACCTTCGTCTTCCCCTCGGGCCACGGGACGGGTTACTGACGCCATGTCAGATTGGTGGCTCAAGGTACGCCCGGGACCTTACGGAGGGAAGACAAAGGACGGTCCGGCCTCAAAGGCCCGGCGGGCCGCCCCCCGGACGGCCCGCCGGACGGTGTCTCAGGCCGCGCGCACCCCTCGGTTCCAGACAGCCGACACCAGCGGGACGCCCGGCCGGTAGGCGAGGTGGACGTGGCTGGGCGCTTCGAGGAGGGCCAGGTCGGCGCGGGCGCCGGGCACCAGCCGCCCGATGTCCGTGCGGCGCAGCGCGCGGGCCCCGCCGGCGGTGGCCGACCACAGGGCCTCGTCGGGGGTCATGCGCATGTCCCGGACGGCGAGGGCGATGCAGAACGGCATGGAACTCGTGTACGAGGAGCCGGGGTTGCAGTCCGTGGACAGGGCGACGGTCGCCCCCGCGTCGATGAGCCGGCGCGCGTCGGGCCACTGGGCGCGGGTGGAGAACTCGGCGCCGGGCAGCAGGGTGGCGACGGTGGTGGCGGAGGCCTGGGCGAGGGCGTCCACGTCGGCGTCGGTGAGGTGGGTGCAGTGGTCGGCGGAGGCGGCCTCCAGCTCCACGGCCAGCTGCACGCCGGGACCGTAGGAGAGCTGGTTGGCGTGGACGCGGGGGATCAGGCCGGCGGCGGCGCCGGCCGTGAGGATCGCCCGGGCCTGGTCCCCGTCGAAGGCGCCCTTCTCGCAGAAGACGTCCACCCAGCGGGCGTACGGGGCGCAGGCCGCGAGCATCTCGCCGGTGACGAGGTCGACGTAGCCGGCCGGGTCGTCGGCGTAGTCGGGGGAGACGATGTGCGCGCCGAGGTAGGTGACCTCGTCGGTGTGGGCGGAGGCGATGCGCAGGGCGCGGGCCTCGTCGGCGACGGTGAGGCCGTAGCCGGACTTGGTCTCGAAGGTGGTGGTGCCCTGGCGCAGGGCCTCGTCGAGGTGGCGGACCAGGTTGGCCTCCAGCTCGGCGTCGGTGGCGGCGCGGGTGGCGGCGACGGTGGTGCGGATGCCGCCGGCGGAGTAGGCGCGGCCGGACATGCGGGCGTTGAACTCGGCGGTGCGGTCGCCGGCGAAGACCAGGTGGGAGTGGGAGTCGACGAAGCCGGGGATGACGGCGCGGCCCTTCGCGTCGAACGCGGTGTCGGCGGCGGGGGCCGCGGCGGCTTCGCCGACCCAGGCGATCCGGTCGCCGTCCAGGACGAGGGCGGCGTTCTCGATCAGACCGAGGGGTGATCCGTCACCGAGGGCGGGGTCGTTGGTGACGAGGCTGCCGATGTTGGTGATGGCGGTGGTGGTCATGGGTTCCTCTCGGAAGGTGCACGGCGCCGGCGGGGCCGGTGTCAGCCCCGCCGGCGCCGGAGGCGACGGGCGCCCGTACGGGGGCGGGGCGTCAGCCCCGGACGGCGGCGATGGCTTCGGACAGGGCCCCCGCGACGTCCCCCACCAGGGTGTGGGCGCCGTCGCGGACCACGTGGCGGCCGCCCACGACCGTGTGGCGGACGTCGGCGGCCGAGGCGGCGAAGACGGCCGTCTCCGCGCCGAGGCGGGGCAGCGGCCCGGCGGTGCGGACGGTGTCCAGGGCGATGGTCGTGAAGTCCGCGAGGGCGCCCGGCTCCAGCCGGCCCGCGTCCGGGCGGCCCAGGGAGGCGTGCCCGCCGGCGGTGGCGGCCGTCAGGAGGGCGTTCGCCGTCCAGTGGCCGCGCGTGCGGCTGCGCAGCCGCTCGTTCAGCTCCATCGCCCGCGCCTCCTCCAGGAGGTCGATCACCGCGTGGCTGTCGCTGCCCAGGGACAGCGGGCTGCCCGCGCGCTGGAGCCGGCCGGCCGGGCCGATGCCGTCGGCGAGGTCGCGTTCGGTGGTCGGGCACATGCAGGTGCCGGTGGTGGTGCCGCCGAGCAGGGCGACGTCCTCGTCCGTCAGGTGCGTGTTGTGGACGCCGGTGGTGCCCGGGCCCAGCACCCCGTGGTCGGCGAGCAGCTGCGTCGGGGTACGGCCGTGCGCCGCGAGGCAGGCGTCGTTCTCCGCCGTCTGCTCGGACAGGTGCACGTGCAGCGGGGCCTGCCGCTGCTGCGCCCAGGCCGCGACGGTGGCCAGCTGGCCGGCCGGGACGGCCCGGACGGAGTGCACGGCGGCGCCGATCAGGGCGTGCTCGCGGGGCTTGAGGGCGGAGACCCGCTCCGCCCAGGCCTCGGCGGTGCCGTCGGAGAAGCGCAGCTGGTGCGGGTTGGGGGCCTCGCCGAAGCCGGCGGCCAGGTACGCGGTGTCGAGGAGGGTGATGCGGATGCCGGCCGCCGCGGCCGCCTCGATCAGCGCCTCGCCCATCGCGTTGGGGTCGGCGTACGGGGTGCCGCCGGGGGCGTGGTGGACGTAGTGGAACTCGCCGACGTTGGTGATGCCGGCCAGCGCCATCTCCGCGTACACGGCCCGGGCGAGGGCGAAGTAGCTGTCGGGGGTGAGGTTCTGGGCGACGCCGTACATGACCTCGCGCCAGGTCCAGAAGGTGCCCGAGCCGACCTGGACGGTGGAGCGCAGCGCCCGGTGGAAGGCGTGGGAGTGGGCGTTGGCCAGGCCCGGGAGGGTGAGGCCGCGCAGCACCTCCGCCCCGGGGGGCGGGGCGTCGGCGCCGGTGCGCACCTCGGCGATCCGGCCGTCGGCGCTCACCCCGAGGGCGACGCCCGGCTCGACGTGGGCGCCGAGCCAGGCGTGCTCCAGCCAGTACGTCTTCTGCGGCGCGATCAACGACACGCGAGGCCTTCCAGTACGTCGGCGAGGGCGAGGACTCCGGCCACGCAGTCGTCCTCGGCGGCGAACTCCCGCGGGGAGTGGGAGACGCCGGTGGGGTTGCGTACGAACAGCATCGCGGTCGGGACGGCGGCGGAGAGGATTCCGGCGTCGTGTCCCGCCCCGGTGCCGAGGACGGGGACGGCCCCGCCCAGGAGCCGGTTCAGCTCGTCGCGCAGGGCGTGCTCGAACTCGACGACCGGGGTGAAGGACTCCCGGACCACGTCGAGGTCGATGCCGTCGTGCTCGGCCTGCTCGCGGGCGGCCTTCTCGACGGCGGTGACGACGGTGTCGAGGGTGGCCTGGTCGGCGGCCCGGGAGTCGAGCCAGCCGCGGACGAGGGAGGGGATGGCGTTGACCCCGTTGGGCTCGACGGCGATCTTCCCGAAGGTGGCGACGGCCCCGGCGAGGGCGGCCTCCCGGCGGGCGGCCAGGACCGTCTGCGCGTACGTGAGCATCGGGTCGCGGCGGTCGACGAGGCGGGTGGTGCCGGCGTGGTTGGCCTCGCCGTGGAAGTCGAAGCGCCAGCGGCCGTGCGGCCAGATCGCGGAGGCGATGCCGACCCGGTCGCCGGACAGGTCGAGGGCGCGGCCCTGTTCCACGTGCAGTTCGACGAAGGCGCCGATGCGGGCGAGCCGCTCGGGGTCGGCGCCGATGGCCGCGGGGTCGTACCCGGCGCGCTCCATGGCCTGCGGGAGGGTGGTCCCGTCGGCGTCGCGGAGCTCGTACGCCTTCTCCTTCGTCAGCTGTCCGGCGGCGAGCCGGGAGCCGACGCAGGCGAGGCCGAAGCGGGCCCCCTCCTCGTCGCCGAAGTTGGTGATGGCGAGGGGGCGGGTGAGGGCCGCGCCGCGGGCGCGGAGCTCGTCCAGGGCGGCGAAGGAGGACACCACGCCGAGGGGGCCGTCGAAGGCGCCGCCGTCGGGGACGGAGTCCAGGTGGGAGCCGGTGACGACGGCGTCGCCGGCCAGGGGGTCGCCGAGCCAGGCCCACTGGTTGCCGTTGCGGTCGACCTCGTAGGCGAGGCCGCGGGACTCGGCCTGCGCCCGGAACCAGTCCCGGCAGTCGGCGTCGGCCCCGGTCCACGCGAAGCGGCGGTAGCCGCCGCTGTCGGCGTGCCGGCCGATGGGGCGGAGCTCGTCCCACATGGCGTGGAAGGAGGTGGGGCGGCCCCCGCCGCGCGCGGCGGCGGGGGCGGGGGTGGCGGGGCGGGCGCCGGGGGCGGAGCCCCCGGGCGCCTCGCCCGCGCCGGTGCCGTCGGACCGGGTCACGCGGAGTCACCCTCGCGCATGGGGACGCGGACGCCGCGCTCGTCGGCGACGGTCTCGGCGATGTCGTAGCCGGCGTCGACGTGGCGGATGACGCCCATGCCCGGGTCGTTGGTGAGGACGCGGCGGATCTTCTCGCCCGCGAGCTTGGTGCCGTCGGCGACGGTGACCTGGCCCGCGTGGATCGAGCGGCCCATGCCGACGCCGCCGCCGTGGTGGATGGAGACCCAGGAGGCGCCGGAGGCCACGTTGACCATGGCGTTGAGCAGCGGCCAGTCGGCGATCGCGTCGGAGCCGTCGAGCATGGCCTCGGTCTCGCGGTACGGGGAGGCGACGGAGCCGCAGTCGAGGTGGTCGCGGCCGATGGCCAGCGGGGCGGCGAGGGTGCCGTCGGCGACCATCTCGTTGAAGCGCTCGCCCGCCTTGTCGCGCTCGCCGTAGCCGAGCCAGCAGATGCGCGCCGGCAGGCCCTGGAAGTGGACGCGCTCGCCGGCCATCTTGATCCAGCGGTGCAGGGACTCGTTCTCCGGGAAGAGCTCCAGCATCGCCTTGTCGGTCTTGTGGATGTCCGAGGCCTCGCCGGACAGGGCCGCCCAGCGGAAGGGGCCCTTGCCCTCGCAGAAGAGCGGGCGGATGTAGGCGGGGACGAAGCCGGGGAAGGCGAAGGCGCGGTCGTAGCCGGCCAGCTGGGCCTCGCCGCGGATGGAGTTGCCGTAGTCGAAGACCTCGGCGCCGGCGTCCATGAAGCCGACCATGGCCTCGACGTGCTTGGCCATGGACTCGCGGGCGCGGGCGGTGAAGCCGGCCGGGTCCTTGGCCGCGTAGGCCGCCATGTCGTCGAAGTCGACGCCCACGGGGAGGTAGGCGAGCGGGTCGTGGGCGGAGGTCTGGTCCGTCACGATGTCGATCGGGGCGCCCTCGGCGAGCATCTGCGGGAGCAGCTCGGCGGCGTTGCCGAGGAGGCCGATGGAGAGCGGCTTGCGGGCGTCGCGGGCCTCGACGGCCAGCTGGAGCGCGTGGCGCAGGTCGTCGGCCTTGACGTCCAGGTAGCGGTGCTCGATGCGGCGCTCGATGGCGCGCGGGTCGACGTCGATGCAGATGGCGACGCCGTCGTTCATCGTCACGGCCAGCGGCTGGGCGCCGCCCATGCCGCCGAGGCCGGCGGTGAGGGTGATGGTGCCGGCGAGGGTCCCGCCGAACTTCTTCGCGGCGACGGCGGCGAAGGTCTCGTAGGTGCCCTGGAGGATGCCCTGGGTGCCGATGTAGATCCAGGAGCCGGCCGTCATCTGGCCGTACATGGTCAGGCCGAGGTGCTCCAGGCGGCGGAACTCCTCCCAGTTGGCCCAGTCGCCGACCAGGTTGGAGTTGGCGAGCAGGACGCGCGGCGCCCACTCGTGGGTCTGCATCACGCCGACCGGGCGGCCGGACTGGACGAGCATGGTCTCGTCCTGCTTGAGGGTCCGCAGGGTGCGGACCATCGCGTCGAAGGAGCGCCAGTCGCGGGCCGCCTTGCCGGTGCCGCCGTAGACGACGAGCTTGTCGGGGTGCTCGGCGACCTCGGGGTCGAGGTTGTTCTGCAGCATGCGGAGGGCGGCCTCCTGCTGCCATCCCAGGGTGCTGAGCTCGGTGCCTCGCGCGGCCCGTACGGGGCGGGGTCCTGACATGGCGGTGCCTCCTCCGAATGTTGGCTTATCTATTCACATCCTGGCGTCTTGAATAGATCCAGTCAACAGCTGCGCGCGAGTCCGCGGGGTGATGGGATGGCGGACATGAACGCCGTGGGGGACGCCGCCGGGCGTCGGGATCAGGTCGTACGGGCCGCCGTGGAGCAGGGGCTGCTGGATGCCGAGCCGCTCGTCTGCCTGCTGGACACCGCCGGGATCCGGGCCTCCGCCGCCGCCCTGACCGCCGCCTTCGAGGCCGTCACGGCCCCCGGCACGCCCGTCCTGCACACCTTCGCCGTCAAGGCCGCCCCGCTGGTCCCCGTACTGCGGCTGCTCGCCGACTGCGGCCTCGGCTGCGAGGTGGCCGGCCCCGGCGAGCTCGCGCTGGCCCGCGCCGCCGGGATCCCGGCCGGGCGGACCGTGCTGGACTCCCCCGCCAAGACCGCCGGCGAGCTGCGCGAGGCCCTGGCCCTCGGGATCGCCGTCAACGCCGACAACCACCAGGAGCTGGAACGCCTCGACGCACCGGCCGCCCCCGGCGGACCGGCCCGCCCCCCGGTCGGCGTACGGGTCAACCCCCAGACCGGTGCCGGCACCATCGACGCCCTCTCCACCGCCACCGCCACCTCCAAGTTCGGCATCGGCCTGCGCGACCCCGGCGCGCGCGAACGCCTCGTACGGGCCTGCCTGGACCGCCCCTGGATCACCCGGCTGCACGTCCACTCCGGCTCCCAGGGCCTGCCCCTGCCCCTGATCGCCGAGGGGGTGCGCGCCCTGCACGCCCTCGCCGAGGAGATCAACGCGGCCGCCGGACACCGCCGGATCGACACCCTCGACATCGGCGGCGGCCTGCCCGTCAACTTCGCCTCGGACGAGGAGACGCCCACCTACGCCGCCTACGCGCGGGCCCTGCGCGAGGCCGTCCCGGCCCTGTTCGACGGCTCCTACGGGCTGGTCACGGAGTTCGGCCGGTCCCTGCTGGCCAAGCACGGCACGGTGCTCGCCCGCGTCGAGTACACGAAGACCTCAGGGGGCCGCCGGATCGCCCTCACCCACGCCGGGGTCCAGGTGGCCACCCGCACCGTCTACGCCCCGGCGGCCTGGCCCCTGCGGATCCTCCCGTACGACGCCGGGGGCGCCCCGAAGACCGGTGCCCCCACGCCCCAGGACATCGCGGGCCCGGCCTGCTTCGCCGGGGACCTGCTGGCCACCGCCCGGGAGCTGCCCGAGCTGGCCCCGGGCGACCTGATCGCGGTACCGGACACCGGGGCGTACTTCTTCACCGCCCACTACGGCTACAACAGCCTGCCCCGCCCGTCCGTCCACGGCTTCACCACCGGGGCCGCGGGCGGCGCCGTCCGCTTCACCCCGGTCCGCCCGGCCCAGACGACGGAGGAACTGGTCGCGGAGGCGGGCGGCGCTTTCCGGGACGCCCTCCTCTAGCCACCGGCCCCTGGGGTCACTCGACGAACAGCCCGCGCGCCGCGGCCCGGGCGTCGAAGGACTCCAGGCGGGCCTGCGCGTCCGGCAGCGCGTCCGCCATGGCCTCCAGCAGGACCCGGCCCAGCAGCATCGGCGCGCAGGCCGTGTCGAAGGCCAGCCCGGTGCCGACCGGGGCCGGGATCAGCAGGTCCGAGTACCGGGCGACGGGCGCGAACGCCGAGTCGGCCACCGTCACCGTCGTCAGCCCGGCGCCCCGCGCGTGCTCCAGGGCCTCCACCACCTCGCGCGGGTGCCGGGGCAGGGCGAAGCACAGCAGCGCCGACGCCCCGGCGGCGGCCGCCGCGTCGATCCGGTCGGCGAGCATCGAGCCGCCCTCGTCGAGGAGGCGTACGTCCGGGTGGACCTTGGCGGCGAAGTACGCGAACCCGCGCGCCTGCGAGGACGCCGCCCGCAGCCCGAGCACGGGCAGCGGGGACGACCCGGCGAGCAGCCGGCCCGCCTCCTCCACCGGCGCGGGGTCCGCGAGCATCACCGCCAGCCGCCGCAGGTTCTCGATCTCGCCCTCGACGGCCTGCTGGTACTCGTTGTACGACTCCTCGCGCGCGGCCCGCGGCCGCTCGGCCGGGGCCACCTCGCGCAGGTGGCGGCGGAGCGCGGGGTAGCCGTCGAAGCCGAGGGCCACCGCGAACCGGGTCACCGAGGGCTGGCTCACCCCGGCCAGTTCGGCGAGTTCCACGCTCGACAGGAAGGGCACCTCCGCGGCGCCCCGCACCATGCAGTGCGCGATCCGCCGCTGGGTCGGGGTCAGCCGGTGCCCCTCGAAGAGCTTCTGCAGCCGCGCGGCCGGGCTGTCGCTCATCGCCCTGCCCTCCGTCCGAGTGAGATATTCAGTCAGACTGCACTCTGCATGTGGTTATGCAGCACGGCAAGCCGGTGCCCGCGATGCGGGAGGGGGGCCGCGCCCGGGCGGGGCGCGCGCCGCCGCGCGGCAAGAGAAGCGGCGGGACCGCCGGCCCCCCGGGCGGGCCCGGGGGACGGGACGTCGGCGGCCCCGCCGGGGACACGGGCCGGGTCAGGGCCGTCCGCGTCCTGGGGCGCCGGCACGCTCCGGGAGCCGCTCCGGAGCAGCGCTGACGCCGCACATGGCGCCGGCCCCCGGACCCGGTCCCCCGGGCCGTCCGGCCGACAGGACAACTGTGCCGGTGCCGTGTTAAGCGGGTGCTGCCGCCACATGTCGGGACCGTACCGTTTGCGCCAAGGGCCGGGAACAGACCCCGCCGCCCCGGCCCCGCCCCGCGCGACGGACCTACTTCGAGGTCTTCGCCAGGAAGGCCAGCAGGTCCTGACGGCTCACCACACCGGTCGGCTTGCCCTCGACCAGCACGATGGCCGCGTCCGCCTCACCGAGCACGGACATCAGTTCGGAGACCGGCTCGCCGGAGCCGACCTGCGGCAGCGGCGCACTCATGTGCTTCTCCAGCGGGTCGCTCAGCGAGGCGCGCTGCGCGAACAGCGCCGCGAGGAGCTCCTTCTCCACGACCGAGCCGATGACCTCGGCGGCCATCACGTCGGGGTGGCCGGCGCCCGGCTTGACGATCGGCATCTGCGAGACGCCGTACTCCCGCAGCACCTCGATGGCCTGACCGACCGTCTCCTCCGGGTGCATGTGGACGAGCGACGGGATGCCGCCCTCCTTGTCCGCGAGGACGGCGCCGATGCGCGCGGCCGGACCGGCCTCCTCGAGGAAGCCGTGGCCGGCCATCCACTCGTCCGAGAAGATCTTGCTCAGGTAGCCGCGGCCGCTGTCCGGCAGCAGCACGACGACCACGTCGTCCGGCCCCAGCCCCTCGGCGGCGCGCAGCGCGGCGACGACCGCCATGCCGCAGGAGCCGCCGACCAGCAGGCCCTCCTCCTTCGCGAGGCGGCGGGTCATCTGGAAGGAGTCCTTGTCGGACACCGCGATGATCTCGTCGGTCACGTCCGGGTCGTAGGCGGTCGGCCAGAAGTCCTCGCCGACGCCCTCGACGAGGTACGGGCGGCCGCTGCCGCCGGAGTAGACGGAGCCCTCCGGGTCGGCGCCGATGACCTTGACCTTCCCACCGGACACCTCCTTGAGGTAGTTGCCGGTACCGGAGATGGTGCCGCCGGTGCCGACGCCCGCCACGAAGTGGGTGATCTTCCCCTCCGTCTGCTCCCACAGCTCGGGACCGGTGGTCTCGTAGTGCGAACGGGGGTTGTTCGGGTTGCTGTACTGGTCCGGCTTCCAGGCGCCCGGCTCGCGCGCGAGGCGGTCGGACACGTTGTAGTACGAGTCCGGGTGCTCCGGGTCGACGGCGGTCGGGCAGACCACGACCTCCGCGCCGTACGCGCGCATCACGTTGATCTTGTCCATGGACACCTTGTCAGGGCAGACGAAGATGCACTTGTAGCCCTTCTGCTGGGCCACGATGGCGAGTCCGACGCCCGTGTTGCCGCTGGTCGGCTCCACGATGGTGCCACCCGGCTTGAGGGCACCGCTCTGCTCGGCGGCCTCGATCATCCGAACGGCGATCCGGTCCTTGACGGAACCGCCGGGGTTGAAGTACTCGACCTTGGCAAGCACGGTGGCCTGCAGGCCTTCGGTCACGCGGTTGAGCTTCACCAGCGGGGTGTTGCCGACGAGGCTGATCATCGAGTCGTGGAATTGCACCATGTTCTCCAAGAAGGGGACTCCACGGGTTCTCCGGGAGGTCCGGCCAGAGTATGCGGAAAGGGATTGGCCGACCGGCAGTACGGGGCAGGAAGGTCAACACGACCGAGGAGGTGGCCTGAGAGGTGTCCAGAGCGAGAACGGCCCGCCGGATCGCGGCGGGGGCGGCCTACGGCGGGGGCGGACTCGGGCTGGTCGGAGTGGCCGCGGTGGGGCTGGTGCTGGCGGAGGTCCAGTTCGCCAAGCGGACGGTGGGGACGGGCCTGTCGGACCCCCCGCGCGCGGACGGTCTGTACGGCGGGGAGTTCGGCGGGCCGGAGCTGAGCCCGGGGCCGCTGCGGATGGCGATGCTGGGCGACTCGACGGCGGCCGGCCTGGGCGTGCGCCGGGCCCGCCAGACGCCGGGGGCGCTGCTGGCGTCGGGGCTGGCGGCGGTCGCGGAGCGGCCGGTGGAGCTGCGCAACGTGGCGCTGTCGGGTGCCATGTCGGACGACCTGGACCGCCAGGTGTCGCTGCTGCTGGACGGGGACGGGCCGCCGCCGGACGTGTCCGTGGTCATCATCGGGGCGAACGACGTGACCCGCCGGATGCCGCTGACCCAGTCGGTCCGGCTGCTGACGGCCGCCGTGCGGCGGCTGCGGCTGGCGGGGTCGGAGGTGGTGGTCGGCACCTGTCCCGACCTGGGCACGATCGAGCCGGTGTACCAGCCGCTGCGGTGGATGGCCCGGCGGGTCTCCCGGCAGCTGGCGGCGGCGCAGACCATCGGGGTGGTCGCGCTGGGAGCGCGGACGGTCTCGATGGGGGACATGCTGGGCCCCGAGTTCGCGGCGAACCCCCGGGAGATGTTCGGCCCGGACTCGTACCACCCGTCGGCCGAGGGCTACGCGACGGCGGCGATGGCCGTCCTGCCGACGCTGTGCGCGGCGCTGGGCGTGTGGCCCGAGTCGGACCGGCTGGACGTCTCCCGCAACGAGGACATGCTCCCGGTGGCCAAGGCCGCCTCGGCGGCGGCGGACGAGCCGGGCACGGAGGTCACGGCGGGCCGCGGCCCGTGGGCCCTGCTGAAACACCGCCGGCGCAGGCGCCTCCCGGCGGAGCCGGCGCGCGAGGCGGCGGAGCCGTCGGCGACGGCGTCGTGAGGCGGGCCCGCCGTCGCCCCCGCGGAGGGGCGGCGGCCCGGCCGGAGCGACGGGCATCACACGTCCGCCCGGGTGACCTCGACCGTACGGGGCGGTAACTTCGCTTGCGGTCCCGCAACGACGCACACCCCTTGGAGTCCCGATGCCCGAAGCCGTCATCGTTTCCACCGCCCGCTCCCCCATCGGGCGCGCCGGCAAGGGGTCCCTCAAGGACGTGCGGCCGGACGACCTGACCGCCACGATCATCCAGGCCGCCCTCGCGAAGGTCCCCGAGCTGGACCCGCGCCAGATCGACGACCTGATGCTCGGCTGCGGCCTGCCCGGCGGGGAGCAGGGCCACAACCTGGCCCGCATCGTCGCGGTGCAGATGGGCATGGACTACCTGCCCGGCACCACGATCACCCGTTACTGCTCCTCCTCCCTCCAGACCTCCCGCATGGCGCTGCACGCCATCAAGGCGGGCGAGGGCGACGTCTTCATCTCCGCCGGCGTCGAGACGGTGTCGCGGTTCGTCAACGGCTCCTCCGACGGGCTGCCCGGCACCCACAACCCGCTCTTCGCCGACGCCGAGGGCCGTACGGCCGCCGTCGCGCAGAGCGAGGGCAGCGACTGGCACGACCCGCGCCAGGACGGCCTCGTCCCCGACGCCTACATCGCGATGGGGCAGACCGCCGAGAACCTGGCCCGTCTCAAGGGCGTGACCCGCCGGGACATGGACGAGTTCGGCGTGCGCTCGCAGAACCTCGCGGAGGAGGCCATCAAGAACGGCTTCTGGGCCCGCGAGATCACCCCCGTCACCACCCCGGACGGCACGGTCGTCAGCAAGGACGACGGCCCGCGCGCCGGCGTCACCCTGGAGGGCGTGGAGGGCCTCAAGCCCGTCTTCCGCCCCGACGGCCTGGTCACGGCCGCCAACTGCTGCCCGCTGAACGACGGCGCCGCCGCCCTCGTCATCATGAGCGACACCAAGGCGCGGGAGCTGGGCCTGACCCCGCTGGCCCGGATCGTGTCCACCGGTGTGACCGCCCTGTCCCCCGAGATCATGGGCCTGGGCCCGGTCGAGGCCTCGAAGCAGGCGCTGAAGCGGGCCGGGCTGACGGTCGGCGACATCGACCTGTTCGAGATCAACGAGGCGTTCGCCGCCCAGGTCATCCCGTCCTACCGGGATCTGGAGATCCCCCTCGACAAGCTGAACGTCAACGGCGGGGCCATCGCCGTCGGTCACCCGTTCGGGATGACCGGTGCCCGGATCACCGGCACGCTGATCAACAGCCTCCAGTTCCACGACAAGCAGTTCGGTCTGGAGACCATGTGCGTCGGCGGCGGCCAGGGCATGGCCATGGTCATCGAGCGGCTCAGCTGAGACCCGGAACACAGCGCGCAGAGTGAGGGGTTCGGTACCGCTCCAGCCGGGCCCCCAGCCGCCGCAAGGGATCCTCTAGATCCATACGGTGTACTGACATCAGGTCTAATCCCGTCGCGGCCGACCTGTGACCGAATCTCCCCCAGGATGTGACCTTTGTCCTGGGGGATCGGCATTTGCCCAGGTCAGACGTCATCCCCCGGAGGCCTCGGGGACGAAAGACCTGTCCAATTCATGACGTAATGCACTGCACGCCATTCCCAGCACAGGACAAGCTGATGTAGGAAGTCGGGGGATCGAATCAATCAGGAGTTAGTCAGTGAGCGCCATGTCTCTTGCCCTGCTGCTGACCACGGCCGCTGCCACGGCCGTGGGCGCTGCTGCGCTGCACGCCGTACACGGACTGCGCAAGCAGGTGTCGGCCCTGCGCGATGAGCTCGCCCTGCCGGCCCACGCCCGCGGCGCGAGCGTTCCGCACGCCCGCAGCGCCGTCGAGTCCCCCGCCGCCGAGATACGAGCCGCCGTGGCCGCCGCCCTCGCCGAGGAGCGCGAGCGCGAGCTGGCCGAGGCGCGGGCCTTCTGGGCCGCGCAGGAGGCCCGTGACGCCGCCGACGCCCCCAGCCTGCTGGGCGGGCTGGCGGGGCTGGGCGAGGACGGCCCCGTCTTCCTGCCCCGGCAGGCGGACCTGGTCGGCCTGGAGCCCGTCCTGGGCGACGACCTCGCCGACGAGTACCCGGAGTACGCCGAGGATTCGGCCGAGCTGGCCGCGGCCCGCCGGCGCCACCCGTCGCACCCCGACTTCGTCCCGGTCCAGCCGCACCCCGGCGCCGACCACGAGCGCACCGTCAGCCGCCTGGAGGAGCTCGCGGAGGCCCGTACGGCCCTCGCGGACGTCCGCCCCGGCCCGCTGGGCACCCTCGACGTGTACGTCTTCGCGGACGGCACCACGCTGTGCATGACCCCGGGCCACCGGGAGACGGCGGAGCGCCTCGCCGAGGCCCTGCGCTCGGGCACGGCACCGGTCCTGCTGGGCGGCTCGGGCATCTCCGGCGCCTACGCCCTGACCTTCTCCTGCGGGGACGCCGAGGACCCGGACAACAACGTCTACATCCTCGCGGACCGCGTCATCGCATCGCTCTGACTTCCGCCCGCTCCACCAGCGCCACGGCCTCGTCCAGCACCTCGGACGGGGCCTTCGCGCTCGCCGGGCCCGTCCCGGCCGCGCGCAGCGCCTCGGCCAGGTCCAGGCCGGCCACGGCCACCTGGTCGCCGACGACGAAGACCCCCTCGTCCGGCATCACGCGCGCCGGAGCCGCCCCCGAGGGGTCCTCCAGCCGCTGCGCCGCCGCGGCCAGCCCACGGGCCAGTTCCAGGGCCTCCGCGGCCGCTCCGCGCTGGAGCCGGCTCTGCGGGGCGGCCCGCAGCCGGTCGGCGAAGCGTTCCACGGCGGCGGTCAGGGGCGAGGTATCGAGCACCCGGCCGACCTTACGCGCCGCCGCCGCACCATTGCCAACGGGCGAACTCTCCGGCACGGTGCAGTGAAGAGAAGTGAAGGGAACAGCACGGCGACACCCCCCGGAGGCGCCCATGTCCGTTGAGTTCTCCGAGCAGACCCACCGCAACATGATCGACAGAATCCCCCAGACCACCGGTCGTGAGATCTCCGACTGGCTCCGCACCGTCGACGAGGGCCCCTCCCTCCTCCGGTTCGAGGAGAAGGTCAGCTGGCTGCTCGGCGCGCACGAGCTGTCGCACGGCCAGGCGAAGGCGATCGTCCACGAGTACGGGCTGCGCAGAGCCGCCCGCCGGTTCGGCTGAACCCAGGCCCCCTTGCCCCAGGAAGCCCCCGAGATGCGGGAAGGCCCCGCGAGCATCGCTCGCGGGGCCTTCCCCGTGCTTGTTGCGCCTACCGGTACGACTAGTCGTCGCCCGAGAGGATCTGGAACAGGCGCAGCAGCTCCAGGTAGATCCACACCAGGGTCATGGTGAGGCCGAAGGCGGCCAGCCAGGCCTCCTCGCGCGGGGCGCCGTAGGTCACGCCGTCCTCGACCTGCTTGAAGTCCAGGGCGAGGAAGAACGCGCCGAGGACCACGCCGACGATGCCGAAGACGATGCCGAGCGGGCCGCTGCGGAAGCCGAGGCCGTCGCCGCCGCCGAAGACCATGAACAGCGAGTTCGCGAGCATCAGCAGGACGAAGCCGAGGGCCGCGGCCATCACGAAGCCGGTGAACCGGCGCGTGACGCGGATCCAGCGCATCTTGTACGCCACGAGCACGGCGGCGAAGACGCACATGGTGCCCAGCACGGCCTGGATGACCACGCCCGGGCTGAGGTAGTGGCTGGTGGCCGCGGAGATGACGCCGAGGAAGAAGCCCTCGAAGGCCGCGTAGGCCAGGATGATCGCCGGCGAGGGCTTGCGCTTGAAGCTCTGGACCATCGCGAGGACGAAGGCGACGAGCGCCGCGCCACCGGCGATGACGTACGACTTGTTGAGGTTCGCCGGGTCGACGGGCATGGCCAGCCAGGCGACGGCCGCGGTGACGATCAGGGTGCCGAGCGTCATGGCCGTACGGCTCACGACGTCGTCGATGGTCATCGCGCTGCCGCGGGCCGGCGCGGCCGGCATGCCCGTGTTCGGGTCCACGGCGTAAGGATTCGTCGCGTACGGGTTGGTCGCGGTCCCGGCCTGCGCGTACTGCGCGTCGAAGCCCGCGTAGCCGCCGTTGTCGCGGCTGAACCCCCGTCGCGAGAAGACCGGGTTACTGCTCCTCATCTCACTCCTCCATGGCCACCGTGCGCGGCCTTAGCGTCAAGGGTAATGCGTTCGCAAAAAAAGCACCCTACTGCTGGAGGAGGATCTTAGGAGAAGGCGCGGCGGACCGCCGGGGATAAACCGGAGGGGGTCCCGGGGGCGGCGCGGGGGCCGCGGCTGAGCGGCGGAAGTGCCCGGAGCCGGACTTGAACCGGCACGGCCCGAGGGCCAGCGAGGTTTAAGCTCGCCGTGTCTGCATTCCACCATCCGGGCAGGGCAGCGGGCCCCGTGGTAAAAGCCTTGAACGCTGCGGTGAGCCTATCCGGAAGACCCCGCCCGGCACGGGCCCGTCTATCCGATGTTGTCTGATTTTATTGGCGATTGAGTGGGCGTCAGGACCGATAAGTCACGGTCGGCAGCGCTGAGGGTGACCCTCGCCCCCGCCTGCGGAATGACGTGATTTCGCTGCCCCGCGCCACCCCGGGCCACCCCCGCCCACCGGCCCCCGCGCCGGCCACTCCGACGGCCCCTCCTCCGGCTCTCCTCGGGGCTCCCGTCATACCAGAGGAGGAGACGACCGGGGCCCCGGTCAGACTCCAGTGGGCCGTCGAACGGGCACCTCGGCTGATCCCCCGGGGGTAGGGCCGAGGTGAGGATGGAAGGGTCCCGCCACCGCGCAGCAGCACCGCCCGACAGGAGTCCCCCCGTGACCGCCATGAACTACGCCCCGCAGCACACCGCCCAGGCCGTGGCCGCCCGCGCCACGCAGCTCTCGAAGGTGTACGGCCAGGGCGAGACCCAGGTGGTCGCGCTGGACAACGTCTCCGTGGACTTCGGCCGCGGCCAGTTCACCGCGATCATGGGCCCCTCCGGCTCCGGCAAGTCCACCCTGATGCACTGCGTCGCCGGCCTGGACACCTTCTCCGGCGGCTCGGTCCGCATCGGCGACACCGAGCTCGGCACCCTCAAGGACAAGCAGCTGACCCAGCTGCGCCGCGACAAGATCGGCTTCATCTTCCAGGCGTTCAACCTGCTGCCGACCCTGACCGCCCTGGAGAACATCACGCTCCCGATGGACATCGCCGGCCGCAAGGCGGACAAGCAGTGGCTGGACACCGTGGTGGACATGGTCGGCCTTTCCGGCCGCCTCTCCCACCGCCCCACCCAGCTCTCCGGCGGCCAGCAGCAGCGCGTGGCCGTGGCCCGCGCCCTCGCCGCCCGCCCCGAGATCATCTTCGGCGACGAGCCCACCGGAAACCTCGACTCCCGCTCCGGCGCCGAGGTCCTCGGCTTCCTGCGCAACTCGGTGCGCGAGCTCGGCCAGACCGTCGTGATGGTCACCCACGACGCGGTCGCCGCCTCCTACGCGGACCGCGTCATCTTCCTCGCCGACGGCCGCATCGTCGACGAGATGTACGCGCCCACCGCCGACGGCGTGTTCGACCGGATGAAGGCCTTCGACGCCAAGGGCCGCACCAGCTGATCGGTCACTGATCACCGAAGCCACGAACAGACTTCCAGCCCAGGACTGATATCCCCATGTTCCGTACCGCCCTGCGCAACGTCCTCGCGCACAAGGCCAGGCTGCTGATGACGGTCCTCGCCGTCACCCTCGGCGTCGCCTTCGTCTCCGGCACCCTCGTCTTCACCGACACCCTCGGCAAGGCCCTCTCCGGCCAGTCCGCCAAGAGCTACGACGGCATAGCCGTCTCCGTCACCTCGTGGGGCCCCTCCCGCACCGAGGACGGCACCAAGGAGGGCGAGCCCGGCATCAGCCAGCAGACCCTGGAGAAGGTCAAGGCCGTCAAGGGCGTCGACACCGTCTCCGGCCGGGTCTCCGGCTTCGCCGGCGTCGGCGACGAGAACGGCAAGCTGATCGGCTCCGGCTGGGCCAACAAGGGCTCCAACTTCGTCCCCGTCAAGGACGGCAAGGACCCCCGCTACACCTTCACCGACGGCGCCGGCCCGGCCAAGGACGACCAGATCGCCCTCGACAAGGAGTCCGCGGCCAAGGGCGGCTACAAGGTCGGCGACAAGGTCCGCGTCGCCACCAACGGCCCGGTCAAGGAGTTCACCCTCACCGGCGTCTTCACCACCGAGGACGGCGCCGTCAACGCCGGCGGCAGCCTGGTCCTCTTCGACACCAAGGTCGCCCAGGAGCTCTACCTCCAGCCCGGCTTCTACGACGAGCTCGCCGTCGGCGCCAAGGCCGGCACCTCCGCCGACCAGCTGCTGGCCGACGTCAAGCCGCTGCTCGACGCCAAGCACACCAAGGCCCAGACCGGCAAGGAACTCGCCGCCCAGCAGGCCAAGGACATCGAGAAGCAGATGAGCAGCTTCAGCACCATGCTGCTCGCCTTCGCCGGCATCTCCCTCTTCGTCGGCGTCTTCCTCATCTACAACACCTTCACCATGCTGGTCGCCCAGCGCACCAAGGAGCTGGCCCTGCTGCGCGCCGTCGGCGCCAAGCGCGGCCAGGTCATGCGCTCGGTGCTCGCCGAGGCCCTGGTCATCGGCGCCACCTCCGCCGCGATCGGCCTGGCCGCCGGTATCGGCCTGGCGGTCGGCATGCGCTCCCTGATGGACTCCATCGGCGCCAAGATCCCGGGCGGGGACCTCGTCATCGCCCCGGGCACGGTCATCGCCGCCCTGCTCATCGGCGTCGTCGTCACCACCCTCGCCGCCCTGCTGCCGGCCTGGCGCACCGGGCGGATCGCCCCGGTCGCCGCCATGGGCAGCGCCCACCTGCCGGCCACCGCGAAGTCCCTGGTCGTGCGCAACGTCCTCGGCTCGCTCATCAGCCTCGCGGGCATCGGCACCGTCTTCCTCGGCGTGTCCATGGGCGGCGACGGCCGGATGGTCATCGGCGCCGGCGCGGCCCTGATGCTCATCGGCATGATCGTGCTGCTGCCGCTGCTGTCCCGGCCGGTCATCGGCGCCGTCCGCCCGCTCCTGCAGAAGGTCTTCGGCGTCCCCGGCAAGCTGGCCGCGCAGAACGCCGTGCGCAACCCGCGCCGCACCGCCGTCACCGCCGCCTCCCTGGCCATCGGCCTCACCCTGGTCACCACCCTGTCGGTGCTCGGCATCACCATGGGCACCGCCGTCGACCGGATGAGCACCGACAAGCTGAGGGCCGACTACAAGGTCTCCATGGCCGGCGGCATGGGCGGCCTGGACAAGTCCGTGGCCGAGACCCTCGCCAAGGCCCCCGGCATCAAGGCCGTCTCCCCGCAGGCCGACGGCTACTTCAAGGTCGGCGACAGCTTCCGCTCCGCCTCCGGCGTCAACCCGGCCACCATCGGCGACCTCCTCAACATCGAGGTCACCTCCGGCTCCCTGGCCGCCCTCGGCAAGGGCGAGGCCGCCGTCGCCGAGAGCACCGCGAAGAAGCAGAACCTCACCGTCGGCTCCACCCTCCAGGTGCAGTTCGAGGACGGCCAGAAGGGCGCCCTCCGGATCGGCGCCGTCTACAAGGACCTCGAGGGCCTGCTCTCCCCGTACGTCCTCGACAACAAGGTCCTGAGCGCGCACACGGACCAGCAGAACGTCCGCGAGGTCTACGTCAACGCCACCGCCGGCGACTCCAAGGCCGGCCAGCAGGCCGTCATCGACGCCCTCGGCAAGAACCCGGCGATGACCGTCGCCACCCAGCAGGACATGCGCAACGAGATGGGCGGCATCATCAACACGATGCTGAACGTCATGTACGGCCTGCTCGGCATGGCGCTGATCATCTCGGTGCTCGGCGTGGTCAACACCCTGGCGATGTCCGTCTTCGAGCGGACCCAGGAGATCGGCATGCTGCGGGCGATCGGCCTCGACCGCGCCCGGGTCAAGAACATGATCCGCCTGGAGTCCGTGGTGATCTCGCTCTTCGGCGCGGTCCTCGGCATGGGCATCGGCCTCTTCCTGGCCTGGGCCGTGGGCAGCACCGTCGCCAAGTCGGTGCCGGGCTACGAGCTGATCCTCCCCTACGGCCGCCTCGGCGTGTTCCTCCTGCTGGCCGCCGTCGTGGGCGTCCTGGCCGCCATGTGGCCGGCCCGCAGCGCCGCCCGGCTGAACATGCTGACCGCCATCAAGACCGAGTAACCCGGCGGCGGACGGGACGCGGAAGGGCCCCGGGGCACATCGCCCCGGGGCCCTTCCGCGTTCCCGCGCCCGGAGGGGCGTACGGGTCTACGCGCCGCCCCAGACCCGGGCGCGCAGCGGCATCCCCGAGGTCCCGCCGCCGCCCGGCCTGACCGCCAGGATCTGGTTGACGCCCAGGCGGGCGTGCTCGAAGCCCAGCGCGGACGCCGCCATGTACAGCAGCCACACCCGGGCCCGGCCGGGCGAGGTGAGCCGTACGGCCTCGTCCCAGTGCTCCTCCAGCCGCGCCACCCACGCCCGCAGCGTCAGCGCGTAGTGCTCGCGCAGCGCCTCCACGTCGCGGACCTCGAAGCCGGCCTTCTCCAGCTCGCCGACGGTGGAGCCGACCGGGGAGAGCTCACCGTCGGGGAAGACGTAGGCGTCTATGAACTCGTCGATCTCGTACGCCGCCTCGTCGGGCTCCGGCGGGCGGCCGATCTGGTGGTTGAGCAGGCGTCCGCCGGGGGCCAGCAGCGCGTGCAGGATGCCCGCGTACTCGCGGTAGCGCTCGGAGCCGACGTGCTCGGCCATGCCGATCGAGGAGATCGCGTCGTACGGGCCGTCCTTGACGTCCCGGTAGTCCTGGACGCGGATCTCGATCCGGTCGGTCAGGCCCTCCTCCGCGATCCGCTTGCGCGCGAAGGCCGCCTGCTCGGTGGAGAGGGTGATGCCGGTGACCCGGACCCCGTACTCGCGGGCCGCGTGCAGGGCCATGGATCCCCAGCCGCAGCCCACGTCGAGGAGCCGCTGACCGGGCTTGAGGGCGAGCTTGCGGCAGACCAGGTCGAGCTTGTCCCGCTGCGCGTCCTCCAGGGTGGCGCCCTCGGTCCAGTAGGCGCACGAGTAGACCATCGAGGGGCCGAGGACCCGCTCGTAGAACTCGTTGCCCACGTCGTAGTGGTGGCTGATGGCGTGCCGGTCGCGGCTCTTGGAGTGGATGATGCCGCCCTGGCGGACGGCCTCCTCCGGCGGGGGCGCGGGCCGGGTCCACGGGCGGGACAGGGCCAGGAGCTCGCGTACGGCGGCCCGGGTCGCCGGGTCGCGCAGCAGCGCGGCCGTGCCGGCGGCGCCGGAGGCGCGCGCGGGCAGGTGCGGGCGCAGCGCGGCGAGCTTGGCGAGGCCGCTGCGGGGGCGGCGGACGGGGACGGGCGCGGCGGGGTGCTCGCGCTCCCAGACCAGGCCGGCCACCTTGTCCAGCAGGTCGAAGAGGTCGCCTTCGACGGTCAGGTCCCCGGTCACCCAGGCGCGGGCGAGCCCCAGCTCGCCCGGCTTCCACAGCATGTGGCGCAGGGCGCGGCGGTTGTTCAGCACCAGGACGGGGCCGGCGGCGGGGCCGGACTCACTGCCGTCCCAGGCCCGTATGCGGACGGGCAGGGGGGCGCCCAGCAGGGTCTCTGCAAGGGCGGCCAGCCGCGGCGCGGCGTCGGTCATCGAGGCACCTCCAAGGTGTTCCGACCAACCGGCTACCCACAACCGTTCGGGGGCATTCTCCGCCGAATCACACCTGGACCGCACCTTGAGCACACCTTGACCCGGCGGTACGCCGAAGGGGCCGCCCGCACCACGGATGGCGGGCGGCCCCTTCGGGGTCGTGCTCGGTGAACCGGAGTGCTCCGGGTCAGGAGGCCTTGGCCTTCTCGGCCGGAGCCGCGGCGGCGGCCGGGGCCGGCGCCGGCTTGGCGGCCTCGTAGAACTCCTCGCGCGGGGTCTCCAGGGCGCCGAGGGCGACGACCTCGCGCTTGAGGAACATGCCGAGGGTCCAGTCCGCGAAGACGCGGATCTTGCGGTTCCAGGTCGGCATGGCCATGCCGTGGTAGCCACGGTGCATGTACCAGGCGAGACGGCCCTTGAGCTTGATCTTCATCTTGCCCATGACGATCATCGCCACGCCCTTGTGGAGGCCGAGGCCCGCCACCGCACCCTTGTTGGAGTGCGCGTACTCCTTCTGCGGGAAGCCCCGCATGCCGGAGACCACGTTGTCGCCGAGGACCTTGGCCTGGCGCAGCGCGTGCTGGGCGTTCGGCGGGCACCAGGCGTTCTCGACGCCGGCCTTGCGGGCGGCGACGTCCGGGACCTGGGCGTTGTCGCCGGCGGCCCAGATGTAGTCGCTGCCCTGGACCTGGAGGGTCGGGGCGGTGTCCACGTGGCCGCGCGGGCCGAGCGGCAGGCCGTAGCGGGCCAGCGCCGGGTTCGGCTTGACGCCCGCGGTCCACACGATGGTGTTGGAGTCGACCTCGAGGCCGTTCTTCAGCACCACGTGGCCGTCCACGCAGGAGTCCATGGAGGTGCCGAGGTAGATCTCGATGCCGCGCGACTCGAGGTGCTCCTTGCCCCAGGTGCCGAGCTTGGGCCCGACCTCGGGAAGGATCTTGTCGGCCGCGTCGACCAGGATGAAGCGCATGTCCTCGCGCTTGATCGTGGAGTAGTACTTCGCGGCGTCGCGGGCCATGTCCTCGACCTCGCCGATCGTCTCGGCACCGGCGAAGCCGCCGCCGACGAAGACGAAGGTGAGGGCCCTGCGGCGGACGTTCTCGTCCGTCGTGGACTCGGCCTTGTCGAGCTGCTCGAGGACGTGGTTGCGCAGGCCGATGCCCTCTTCGACGCCCTTCATGCCGATGCCCTGTTCGGCCAGGCCGGGGATCGGGAAGGTGCGCGAGACGGCGCCGAGCGCGATCACCAGGTAGTCGAAGGGCAGCTCGTACGCCTCGCCGACCAGCGGCGTGACGACGGCGACCTTGCGGTCCTGGTCGATGGTGGTGACCCGGCCGGTGAGAACCTCAGCCTTGGGCAGCACGCGTCGCAGCGGGACGACGACGTGCCGAGGCGAGATGCTGCCTGCGGCCACTTCGGGGAGGAAGGGCTGGTAGGTCATGTACGAGCGCGGGTCGACGACCGTGACGGTCGCCTCGCCGTAGCGCATCTTCTTCATGATGCGCTTGGCTGCGTACAGGCCTACGTACCCACCTCCTACAACGAGGATCCTGGGACGCTCCGTGGTGCTCATGAGATGAGTATCCAGCACCCCAAGGGGTGATGCTCGTGAGCCCCTTCACAAGGAGCTGGGAGACCTCTGCTACACTGCGCGCCCCGCGTGACCCAGATCATGGCACGCAACGGGAACCACGGTGTAACGGGATTCGTTGTTCACCCGCCCTGAACTGGCCTCCAAGGCCTCAACCGGACTGGACCACTGGCGTTCGTCCTTACCTCTGATACGAAACCCGTAGCGTCCGCGCATCGCACAAACAGGTGCTGAAACGGCCCTGCGACCCCCAAGAACCCCTCGAACGACCCTCTTGTTGACCCTGAGGGCCCTTTTTCCTTGTGAAGAACTTCACGAACTTGGTTCGCGGGAGCGCCTTTTCGGCCTCACAGGAGCCCCGCACTGCCCTCGCACTGCCCCCGCCCCGGGCGTGCTCCCCCGCCCCACCAGCCACTCATCGGGTGGAACGCGATATTCGGCCACAGCCCCGCACGACGGCCGCCGCAGGAACGCCCTCGGAACGCCTTCGGAACGCTCGAGGGGGCGTCCGGACCCGGACGCCCCCTCGTACACCCCTGATGGCGGACCGGTCAGGCCACGGACCAGGCGATGCCGTCCAGGATGTCGTGCTCCGAGACCACGACCTCGGCGGCGCCGGTGCGCTCCATGATCGCGAGGAGGACGAGGGCGCCCGCGCCGATCACGTCGACCCGGCCCGGGTGCATCACCGGGATCGCCGAGCGCTCGGCGTGGGTGGCCGTCAGCATCCGCCCGCTGATCTCGCGGACCTGCTCGTAGGAGATCCGCGAGTGGTGGATCCGCTCGGACTCGTACGCCTCCAGGCCCAGGGCGATCGCGGCGACCGTGGTCACCGAGCCGGCCAGGCCCACCAGGGTGCGGGCCTCGGCCAGCGGCACCGCCTCGGCCGCCAGGTCCAGGGCCGCCTCGATGTCGGCGCGCATGGCGGCGATCTGCCCGGCGGTCGGCGGGTCGGTGACCTCGCCGTCCACCACCAGGTGGCGCTCGGTCATCCGGACGCAGCCCACGTCGACCGAGCGGGCCGCCCGCACGTGCCGCTCGCCGACGACGAACTCGGTCGAGCCGCCGCCGATGTCCACGACCAGGAAGGGCCGCTCCAGGTCGGTGCGGCCGGTCAGCTCCCTGGTGGCACCGGTGAAGGAGAACTCGGCCTCCTGCTCCCCGGAGATCACCTCGGGCTCCACGCCCAGGATGTCCAGGACGCCCCGGACGAAGTCCGCCCGGTTCTCGGCGTCGCGCGAGGCCGAGGTGGCCACGAAACGGACCCGCTCGGCGCCCAGCTCCTTGATCACGGCGGCGTACTCGCGGCAGGCCGCGAAGGTGCGCTCCAGGGCCTCCGGGGCCAGCCGGCCGGTCTTGTCCACGCCCTGGCCGAGCCGGACGATCGTCATCCGGCGGTCGAGCTCGACCAGCTCGCCGGTGGCCGGGTCGCAGTCGGCGACCAGGAGGCGGATGGAGTTGGTACCGCAGTCGATGCCGGCGACCCGGGTCACTCGGACTCCTCTTCCTTCGCCCCGCCGGAGCAGGGGGTGACGCAGGCGCCCTTGGCCCACCACTCGGGCAGCATCGCCAGGGCCTCGTCGCCGAACGGGTTCACCCCGGGGCCGGCGGCCAGCGAGTGCCCGACGAGCACGTGCAGGCACTTGACCCGGTCCGGCATGCCGCCGGCGCTCGGGAAGCCCTGGAGCACCTCGATGGCGTCACGGCGCTCGATGTAGTCCTCGTGGGCCCTGCGGTACGCGGCCGCGAGCTCCGGGTCCTCGGCCAGGCGGGCCTGCATCTCCTTCATCACGCCGTTGGCCTCCAGCGTGCCGATCGCGGAGGCCGCGCGCGGGCAGGTGAGGTAGTACAGCGTGGGGAAGGGGGTGCCGTCGGGGAGGCGCGGGGCCGTCTCGACGACGTCCGGCTGGCCGCAGGGGCAGCGGTGCGCGATGGCGCGCAGCCCGCGCGGCGGGCGGCCGAGCTGCTGCTGGAACGCCTCGATGTCGGCGTCGGTCGGCTCGGTCCGGTCGGTCTGGGGCGGGGGCGTCTGCATGCCTGGAGGAAGTCTCTTCGTTCGGTCGTACGTGACGGTCGTGACGGTCGTGTCGGGTGGTTCAGTCGCCGGGGCGGTCGGCCTTGTCGACCCCGTCCCAGACGTTGGAGTACCAGGGGCGGTCGGAGCCGCTCTGGCCGCCGCGGCGGTGCTCCGCGGCCGCGGCGCCGGGGTCGGTCATGATGTAGCCGATCTCCCCCGGGCGCAGGAAGTGCAGGTGCCGGCGCGCCTGCTGCTCCGCGTAGGCGGGGTCCTGCCAGCGCGCCTTCTCGTCGCGGAGCTGCTCCAGGCGCTTGCGCGCGGTGGCGGCGGCCCGCTGCTGGTCCGCGATCTCCGAGCGCTGGGACACGTACTGGCGCATCGGATACGCGAGGGCGACGACCAGCGTACAGAGGACGAGCACCAGCAGTGCCGCCCGGCCGGTGAGCCGGCTGCGGCGCACCTGCCGGCGGGACTGCGAGCGGTAGACGTGGGCCGCGGTCCGCTCGCCGAGCTGCCGGAGCCTGGTCGCCGTGGAGAAGGTGGAGAACCGATCCCGGTTCCCGGCCATTGGTCCGCCTCCCCTGGTGCGCGCTACGCAATACGTCCCCGCACACGGTACGGGACCGAGTGCGGGGACGTAGGGAGGCTAGGCGAGGACTCAGCCCTTGAAGCGCGGGAAGGCGCTGCGCCCGGCGTACACCGCGGCGTCGTCGAGGATCTCCTCGATGCGCAGCAGCTGGTTGTACTTGGCGACGCGGTCCGAGCGGGCCGGGGCGCCGGTCTTGATCTGACCGCAGTTCACGGCGACGGCGAGGTCGGCGATGGTGACGTCCTCGGTCTCGCCGGAGCGGTGGGACATCATGCACTTGAAGCCGTTGCGCTGGGCCATCTCGACGGCGTCGAGGGTCTCGGTCAGCGAACCGATCTGGTTCACCTTGACGAGCAGGGCGTTCGCGGAGCCCTCCTCGATACCGCGGGCCAGGCGCTCCGGGTTGGTGACGAAGAGGTCGTCGCCGACGATCTGGACCTTGGCGCCCAGGCGGTCGGTGATGGTCTTCCAGCCGGCCCAGTCGTCCTCGAAGAGCGGGTCCTCGATGGAGACGAGCGGGTACGCCTCGACGAGCTCGGCGTAGTAGTCCGTCATCTCGGCGGCCGAGCGGGACTGGCCCTCGAACTCGTACTTGCCGTCCTTGTAGAACTCGGACGCGGCGACGTCGAGCGCGAGCGCGATGTCCTTGCCCGGGGTGTAGCCGGCCTGCTTGATGGCCTCGATGATGAGGTCGAGCGCGGCGCGGTTGGACTCCAGGTTCGGGGCGAAGCCGCCCTCGTCGCCCAGGCCGGTGGACAGGCCCTTGGTGTGCAGGACCTTCTTGAGGGTGTGGTAGACCTCGGCACCCCAGCGCAGCGCCTCGGAGAAGGACTCCGCGCCGATCGGGGCGATCATGAACTCCTGGATGTCCACGTTGGAGTCGGCGTGCGACCCACCGTTGAGGATGTTCATCATCGGAACGGGCAGCAGGTGCGCGTTCGGGCCGCCGAGGTAGCGGAAGAGCGGGAGGTCCGAGGCCTCCGACGCGGCGTGCGCGACGGCGAGGGAGACGCCGAGGATGGCGTTGGCGCCGAGGGAGCCCTTGTTGTCGGTGGCGTCGAGGTCGAACATGGCCTGGTCGATCAGGCGCTGCTCGGTGGCGTCGTAGCCGACGAGCTCCGGGCCGATCTGCTCGATGACCGCGAGGACGGCCTTCTCGACACCCTTGCCCATGTAGCGGCTGGGGTCGCCGTCACGGAGCTCGATGGCCTCGAAGGCACCGGTGGAGGCGCCGGACGGAACGGCAGCACGGCCGGTGCTGCCGTCGTCGAGGCCCACCTCGACCTCGACCGTGGGGTTGCCTCGGGAGTCCAGGATTTCCCGGGCTACGACGACGTCGATGGACGGCACGAGCATCTCCTTCTGGGATGTGACGCTGGGTGTGCGGTGGCGTGTGGCCTGGGACGGCCTCGCCGACTAGAGCCTAACCGGCTCCGGGCGGTCGGCCAGCCGACCGCCCGGGTCCTGGGACGAAAAAGGGGCTGAATACCCGCCTTCCAGGACATAGGACCCTGGAAAATCGGGGGCCCGGCCCCGGACATGACGACGCCCGGCGCGCGGGGGGATGCGCGCCGGGCGTCGATGCCACGGGCCGTACCGGGGTACTGCTCGGTGTTACCGCTCAGGTGTTACGCGGGAATTCAGCTGAGCTTCAGCTTCTGACCCGGGAAGATCAGGTCGGCGTCCTGGACGGTGTCCTTGTTCAGGTCGAACAGCTTCTGCCAGCCGCCCTTGACGCCGTTGGCGTCGGCGATGGTGCCGAGGGTGTCACCCTCCTTGACCGTGTACGAGCCGTTGCCGGTGGCCGGGGTCTCGGTCTTCGGCGCCGACGGCTTCGACGGGGCCGGCTTGGACGGGGTCCAGTTGCCGGAGCCCGAGCCGGTGCTCTTGGTCTCGGTGTCGGCCTTCGGGGTGGAGGGCTTCGCCGGGGCGGGCTTGGCCGGGGCCGGCTTGGTCTCCGGCTTCGGCTTGGCCGGGGTGGTGGTCGAGCCGCCGCCGTTGTAGGCGGAGTTCGACAGGCCGACGCCGCAGGACGGCCAGGCGCCCTTGCCCTGGCCCTTGAGGACCTTCTCGGCGATGGCTATCTGCTGCGACTTGCTGGCCTGGTTGGCCTGCGAGGCGTACGCCTTGCCGCCGTACGCGGCCCACGTGGAGGCGGAGAACTGGAGGCCGCCGTAGTAACCGTTGCCGGTGTTGATGGACCAGTTGCCGCCGGACTCGCACGCGGCGACCTTGTCCCACTCCGAGACGGTGGCGGCGCTGGCGGAGCCGGCGGCCATCAGCGGAGCGGCGACGGCCACACCGGCGACACCGGCGAGCGTGACGATGCGGACGGCCTTGGAGCCGCGGCGGTGCTTGCCCTTGCCGGAAAGCAGCATGGAGTTCTCCTCACCGACGCCTTCGAGGTGAGCTGTCGGGTTCGGGCGGATGAGTTGCCCGGCCGCGCTGCTGCGCGTCTTCACCCCTAGCCGGTACGCGGACCGTCTCTCAACGGCCTTTCCCGGCAACTACCTTGGTTCCCCCGCTCCTGCCAACGGCGCTTGCGCGACGACTGTTCCCTCCGGCCGCCGGCAGGATTCGGCGATGCGGTCGAAGGAGCCCGCGGTGGCGGGCGACTCAGAAGGTAGGCAGGTCTCTCCCCGATGTTCAACGTGTGATTTTGGGGAGAAACCGGCCTACTTGCGTTGCTCGGGACTACGTTTGCGCAGGTCGGAGCGGGGTTTGCGGAAGTTCCGGAATGAGACACGCCAGTTGTCCGGAAGAGATGCATGTCTCACTTGCCGATAACGGACATTCAGCCCGTAACGACTGCCCGAACTACCCCTATTTCTTGGTTAGATCCAGGTTCTGGCCGGGCTTGATGAGGTCCGCGTCCGTGCCGATGACCTGCTCGTTGGCCTTGTAGAGGGCGCTCCATCCGCCCTTGAGGCCGTTGGCGTCCGCGATGGCCGCCAGGTTGTCGCCCGGCTTCACGGTGTACGTGGGCTCCGCGGCGGCGGCTGACGCCGTGCCAGGGGCCGCCGGCACCTCGATGGCGGCCGGGCCGCGGTGCTTGCCGTTGCCCTCGGAGGCCCCTGTGGCGGGAGTGGTCGAGGGGGAGGGGGTGGCGCCCGGGGTGGCGGGGGCCGTGGGGTCGACCGGGGCGGTGGGGGTGCCCGGGGTGGTCGGAGTGGCCGGGTTGCCCTGGTTGTTGGAGTTGCCCGGGTTGCCCTGGTTTCCCTGGCCGTTGCCCTGGTCGCCCGGGTTCGCGGGGGTGGTGGGGGTGGCGGGGGTGGTGGGCGGGACGGTGGGGCCGGTCGTGGTGGGCGGGACGCTGTAGTCCGGCTCCGGCATGACGGGCAGTCCGCTGTTGGCGCCCAGCGGGTAGTCCGGCAGCACGCTCGGGGAGGGCGTGCCGGGCGCCGGGGTGGGGGCCCCGAAGTCCGTGGAGGGATCGCTCTTGCCGGTGGAGGGCACCGAGAAGTCGGGGCGGACCGGGGTGGCGCCGACCGGTCCGGGGGTCTTGGAGGTCCCGGTGTCCACGTCGGGCTTGGGCCCGTTCTTGGCCAGCCCCGCCGAGGCGGAGCACAGCGGCCACGCCTGGGGGCCCTGGGAGTCCAGCACCCGCTCGGCGACGGCTATCTGCTGGGAGCGGCTCGCGAGGTCGGGGCGCTCCGCGAACTCCAGTCCGCCCGCGTTCTTCCACTGCTCCAGGGTGAACTGGAGTCCGCCGTAGGCCCCGCTGCCGGAGTTGGCGCTCCAGGTGCCACCGCTCTCGCAGTCGGCGACCTTGTCCCACGTCGCGGTGTCGGCCGCGTTCGCGCCGGTCGCGGCGAGCAGCGGCAGGGCCAGCGCTGAGCCGGTGACACCGGCGGTGACGACGATGGCGGGGACCTGACGGGGGCGTCTGTGGCGGCCGTTCCCGGGAAGCATGAGGCTGCACCTTTCGCATAACGGCGGGGTAACGGCAGAACCTAGCCCCCTTCGAACGGATGTCACAAGTTCGGTCGAGGCCTGAATTCCGGTCAGTTCCGCCGCCCCGCCGGGCTTCGCGCGCCCCCTCAGGCGTTCGGGACTGTGAAGCGGACGGGCAGGGTGCGCAGCCCCCGCATGATGAGTCCGCCCCGCCAGCGCAGGTCCGTAGGGGGAACCGCAAGTTCCAGATCCGGCAGACGCTTCAGCAAACTCGCGAGCGCCGTCTGGCCCTCCAGACGGGCGAGCGGGGCGCCGAGGCAGTAGTGGATCCCGTGGCCGTACCCGAGGTGCTGATTGTCACTCCGGGAGAGGTCGAGGGTGTCCGGATCGGCGAAGCGGGCCGGGTCGCGGTCGGCCGCCGCGAGGACCACCAGCACGGGGTCGCCGACGGCGATGTCCTGCCCGCCGAGGGACAGCGGCCGGGTGGCGAACCGCCAGGTGGCCAGCTCCACCGGGCCGTCGTAGCGCAGCAGCTCCTCGATCCCGGTCTCCAGCAGGGCGGTCTCGCCCGCCGCGAGGGAGTCCTGGAGGCGGACGCGCTGGTCCGGGTTCATGAAGAGGGAGTGGACGCCGTTGCCGATGAGGTTCACGGTCGTCTCGAAGCCGGCGAAGAGGAGGATGAAGGCCATCGCGGTGGCCTCGGCCTCCGTCAGGTGGTCTCCGTGGTCGCTCGCCCGGATCAGGTCGGAGATGAGGTCATCGCCCGGATCGTCCCGCTTGCGGTGGATCAGTTCCCCGAGATAGGTGCGCATCCGCTTCACCGACCGGGCGACCCCGCCGCGCGGTCCGCCGCCGTGGCGGATCATCATCCCGGCCCAGTCGCGGAAGTCGTCCTGGTCCTCGCGCGGTACGCCGAGCATCTCGCAAATGGCGTAGATGGGGAGCGGGAACGCGAACTCGTGGATGAGGTCGGCCTCCCCCTTCCCTTCCGCCCCGGCCTTCTCGACGATCCGGTCGAGGAGGTGGTCGGTCAGCTCCTGCACGCGCGGGGTGAACTCCGCGACGCGGCGCGGGGTGAAGGCCTTCGACACCAGCCGGCGCAGCCGGGTGTGGTCCGGCGGGTCGATGTTGAGCAGGTGGGTCATCAGCTCCGCCTTGCGCTCCCCGGGGATCCCGGTCTTGCCCTTGGCGTGCGCCGGCTCCGCGTGGTGCGCCGGGTTCTTGCTCAGCCGCTGGTCGGCGAGGGCCTGGCGGGCGTCCGCGTACCGGGTCACCAGCCAGGCCTCGACCCCGCTGGGCAGCGTGGCGCGGTGCACCGGGGAGTGCTCGCGCATCCAGGCGTAGGCCGGGTAGGGGTCGGTGGCGAACTCCCAGTCGAAGAGGGTCGGCGCCTCGGGGACGGGAGGGGCGGGCGGGGTGGGCGGGGTGTCGGGGGTCTGCTCGTGCACCCGTCGACGGTATCCCGGCTCGCTACCGGCCATCCCTTATATACGGTTCGTCGCGGCTGTCCGCAGATCGGCCATCACTTGACGGCGGCTTGTCGGACATTCCTACTTCGGTCCTGTGGACGTGAGGATCTTGAAGAGCAGTTTCGCGGTGGTGGAGAGACGGGCCGAGCACGCGGTCAAGTTCTTCTACTCCCACCTCTTCTGGCACAACCCCGGGATCCGCCGGCTGTTCCCGGAATCCGCCGGGGACCTGGAGCGCCAGCGCGACCGGCTCTTCGCCGCGCTCACCCACGTCGTCTCCCACCTGGAGAACGACACCCTCCTCCCCTATCTCCGCGACCTCGGCCGCGACCACCGCAAGTTCCTCGTCGGCCCCGAGCACTACGCCGCCGTCGGCGCCAGCCTGCTCGCCGCCCTCGCCGCCACCTCCGGCGCCGCCTGGACCCCCGAGGTCGAGAAGGCGTGGGCCGAGGCCTACCAGGTGATGGCCGACGCCATGACGGCCGGCGCCGCCGCGAGCGAGGACCCGCCCTGGTGGGACGCGGAGGTCGTGCGGCACCTCCAGTACGGGGAGGACATCGGCGTGCTGACGCTGGCCCCCCGCACCCCGCTCCCGTACCGGCCCGGCCAGTACGTCAGCGTGAGCAGCGAACGGGTCCCGGCCGTCTGGCGCACCTACTCCCTCGCCAACGCCCCCCGCCCCGACCACACGGTCGACCTGCACGTCAGCCGGATCGAGGGCGGCCGGCTCAGCACCGCCCTGGTCCGCGAGATCCAGCTCGGCGAGACCCTGCGGCTCAGCGCCCCCGCCGGCCGGCTGACCCTGCGCCGCGCGGACCGGCCCCTCACCTTCATAGCCGCCGGCACGGGGTGGGCGCCCGTGCGGGCCATGCTGGAGGAGCTCGCGGAACACCCTCCCGACCGGGACGTACGGCTCTTCCTGGCCGCCCGGGACTCCGCGCACCTCTACGACCGGCCGTGGATCGACGCGCACGCCGCCGCCTTCCGCCGGCTCGGCGTCACCTACATCACCCCCGCGCCCGGACGGCACCGCAACCAGGCCACCGCCCGGCTGGCCACCGCCCTCGGCAACCGGGCGCTCTGGCCCGAGCAGGACGTCTACCTGAGCGGGCCGCCGGTGTTCATGGAGGAGACCGCCCTCCTGCTGGAGGAACTCGGGGCCCGCCCAGACCGGCTCTTCCACGACACGGTCCCCGTCCCCGGCGCCGCCCGCGGCGGGCGCCCGCTGGGCTTCGGCGAGTGGTTCCTGCACCGCCCGTCCCCGCACTGGCACAACCCGTCGGACCGCGCGCCGCGCGGCTAATGCCTCTTCTCTGTTGGGAGGCATGTGGCGCGGACGGGCAGGTGCGCATCACGGAAGCCAATGCTTCAGCGTCACCGGCACGCATGTGCCGCGGGCGGCCGGCCGCGCAACGCGCGGCTAATGGTTCCGCCCCTCCGGAGAGCATGTGGCGCGGCCAGCCGACCCCGCCCCGCGCGGCTAATGCCTCCGCACCGTCGGAAGGCATGTGGCGCGGGGGCCGGGTGCGCAACCGGCCCGCTAATGCTCCAGCGGAAACAGAAAGCATTAGCCGCCCACGGGAGGGAACCCCGCCTCCGGGGCTACTCCCCCACGCCCTCCGCCGCGCGGATCGCGTCCCGGTAGACGCGGGCCGCCGCGCGCAGTGCCGTCTCGGGGTCCGTGCCCGCCGCCTCCGCTCGGGCCGCCAGCTCCAGCAGCTCGTAGCCGATGCCCTCGCCGCGGGGCAGCTCCACCGGGACCCCGCCCGCGCGGGCCCGGCCGGCCAGCTTCGCCGCGAGCGCGAGCCCGGGCTGGCCCAGCGGGATCCCGTCGGTCACCGACTCCCGCCGCTTCTCCACCGCCTTGGTGGCCTGCCAGTGGGCGCTGACGTCCTCCGGGGACTCGGCCGTGGCGTCCCCGAAGACGTGCGGGTGTCGTCGGATCAGCTTGTCGACCAGGTCGCCGGCGACGTCGTCGACGGAGAAGGCCTCCGCCTCCTCGCCCTCCTCCCCCTCCAGGCCCTCCTCGGCGATCCGCGCGTGGAAGACCACCTGGAGCAGCACGTCGCCGAGCTCTTCGCGCAGCGCGTCCCGGTCGCCGTCCTCGATCGCCTCGACCAGCTCGTACGCCTCCTCGATGGCGTACTTCACCAGCCCCTCGTGGGTCTGCCGGGAGGTCCACGGGCATTCGCGGCGGACCCGGTCCATCACCTGCACCAGGTCCAGCAGCCGCGCGCCCGGCAGGTCGTACGAGCCCGGCAGCAGCTCCAGGTCCGGCATGGCCACCCGGCCCGAGCCGGCCAGCCGGGCCAGCCCGTCGGTCAGCCGCTGGTCCCCCTCGCCGCCCGGGATCACCACGACGGTGCGGCCCCCGGCGCAGGCGTCGACGAGGGCGTGGGCGTCGGGGGCCTCGTGCGCCACGTCCACCCCGGCTTCCCGCAGGTACGGAAGCTGCGGGTGGCCCGGGTCCGCGCACAGCACCCGGTCGGCAGCGTGCAGGGCCTGCCAGGCCGGCCAGGACAGCAGCCCGGGGGCGACCCGGTGGCTGGCGGTCAGCAGGACGATCCGCCCCGCGTCCTCAGCGGAGGCGGAGGCAGAGGCAGAGCCTGAGACGAAGGCAGAGCCGGAGGCGGCGTCGGGCGCGGGGGCGGGTTCGGCGGTGTGGTCGGTCACCCTCCGAACCTACCTCCGCCCGCGGGCGTCAGGCTCCGGCGGGGGCCGCCTGCTCGGGCACCGTCTTCTGGATGATCCACGGGGTCTGCTGGTCGCCGAGCAGGATCTGCTTCTCGTCCCAGCGGCCGTAGCGCGGGTTCACCTCGACGTGCAGCTCCTTCGCCGCCTCCCCGAGCTTCACCAGCGCCTTGTCCTGGCTGCCGTAGTGCGCAAAGAGCTTGTCGCGCAGCAGCTTGAAGCGGGTGTCGGCGTCGATCTGGTCCGGGGCCAGCTGCGCCTGCTCCAGGGCCGCCGCGGCGAGCGCCTTCTCCCCGCCGACCTGCTGGAGCTGCGCCTTGCGGACGTCCTCGATCTCCTTGGTGCTCACGCTCAGCCCGGCGTCGTCCGCCGCCCGCTCCAGGACCGCGGTCTGGATCATCTTGTTGAGTTTGAGCCGCTCCAGGCCGGCGGTGGCCCCGATCAGGCGCGCCCCGTCCTCGGAGCGGTTCTGCGCGGCGCGCACGTCGTTGACCTGCGCCTGGAGCGCGGAGGTGGTGATGCGCTCGCCGCCGACGACGGCCGCGGTGCCGGGACGGGTCCCGCCCGAACAGGCGGCCAGCAAGGGGGCCGCCGCGAGCAGGGCGACGGATACGGAGAGCGCTGTGCGACGGTGCAAAGGAGCCTCCAGGGCCGGGGGATTGTGCGTCGGTGCACAAGGCCGTGCGGTGATCGATGGTATGCAGTCAGAGTGGCCCGAGCCACCGGTTCGACCAACGATTCCAAGGGTGTTGGGGTGCGAATTCACCCCCCGGCTACCGCGGAGCCGGACGTTCCTGCGAAGGTCGGCTCACCATGTCGACTTCGCAGCTCGCTCCGCACCCCACTCCGGAGCGCCCCGCTCCGGCCCCCGTCCGCCGGTCCGGGCGCCGGCCCGGGGTCCTCGGCTCGGCGTTCGCCGCCCTGGTCACGGTGGTGGCCGTGTGTTCCGGGGACGCCGTCGCGCGGGTCTTCCCGTACGGGCACCGCCACCGCAGCGTCAACGACCTCGGCAACCAGTTCGTGCCCTTCCACGCGCACCTGTGGGACCTGCTGCACGGGCGGGCGCGGGGCGGACTGCTGTTCAACTGGCAGTCCGGGTACGGCACCTCCTTCCTGCCCGACCTGGGCACGTACCTGTCGAGCCCCTTCGCCCTCCTGGTGGGGCTCTTCCCGCGCCATGACATCGACCTCGCCGTGTACGTGGTCACCGTCCTGAAGATGGCGGCCGCGGCCGCCGCGATGGCCTGGCTGCTGCGGACCCAGCGGCCGGGGCCGTGGTGGGCGGCGGGGCTGCTGGGCGCCTCGTACGCGCTGTGCGGCTGGTCGGTGATCGAGGCCTCGTACAACCCGATGTGGCTGGACGGGCTGATCGCCTTCCCGATGCTGTGCCTGACCGGCGAGTGGGCGCTGCGCGGGCGGCGGCCGCTGCTGGGGGTGCTGGTGGTGGCCGTCTCCTGGACGGCGAACTTCTACACCGCCTACATGGCCACGCTGGGCGCGGCGCTGGTGCTGCTGGTGCGGGTGGTGCTGACCCGGGAGGGGGTGCGCGAGCGGGCCCGGGTGATCGGGCGGGCGGCGGTGACGACCGTGCTGGGGATGGCGCTGACCGCGCCGCTGCTGGTGCCGCTGTTCCTGAGCTCGAAGCAGGCCTACCCGGGGTGGTTCAAGGAGTTCTCCCCGGTGCCCTGGTCGGACCTGTTCGCCCGGCTGATGCCGGCGACGTACTCCTTCGGCTCCCCGGCCGTGTTCGTCGGCACCGGGACCCTGCTGCTGGTGGCGGCGCTGCCCTTCCACGGGGCGCTGCCGGCGCGCACCCGGCTGTGGTGGGCGGGGCTGGTGGCGGCGGTGCTGCTGTCCCTGCAGTGGGCGCCGACCCATCTGGCCTGGCACGTCTTCGCGACCCCGAACGGCAGCCCGTACCGGCAGACCTTCGTACTGGCCGGGATCGTGGTCATCGCCGCCTGGACGGGGCTGTCGGCCGGGCTGCCCGCGGTAGGGGCCCTGGCGGGCGGGGCCGGGGTCCTGGCGGCGGCCGCCGCCTGGGCGGCGGGCAGCGCGCTGGCCACCGGCTGGGGGTACGCCCTGTTCTGCGGCGGGCTGGCTCTGACGGCGGCGGCCTGGTGGGCGCTCGGCCGGCGACGGCTGCTGCTGCCGGCGGCCGCCGTGCTGGCGGCGGCGCTGGTGGCGCAGGCCGCCGCGACCACCGCGTACGGGCACAAGGCCACGCTGGCCGGGCTGGACGACTACCCCTCCTGGGGCCGCTCCCACACCTCCCGCGAGCGGGCCCTGACGCGGGCCGACGGCTGGCCGGCGTACCGCACCGACGCGGGCCGGCCGGCGCTGTCGGGCAACGATCCGCTGCTGCTGGGCGGCGAGGGCGGCTCGTACTACAGCAGCCACACCCCCGACGTGCTGACCCGCACGATGGCGGCGCTGGGCGCGGGCTGGACCTCGCGCGGGCGCAGCGTGCAGAGCCTGGACAACCCGGTGACGGACGCCCTGTTCTCGGTCGGGGCGCGGCTTAAGGCGGACGGGAAGGTGGTCCGCGCGGAGGCGCTGCCGCTGGTCACCGTGCGGCCGGCCGGGCCGCCGCAGCGGTTCGGCGACTCCCCGTTCGCCAACCAGGAGCTGCTGCTGGGCGCGAAGGTGTACGAGGAGCCGGTCGCGCCCGGGGTGTGCCGGTCGGGCACCGACCCGTTCCTGTGGGCGCCGGAGTACAGCGGCTCGGCCAGCCTCGCGGACGGCCGCCCCTCCCGGCTGAACGGGACCCAGCCGAAGAACCGGGCGGCGCTCCAGCCGCTGGGCCGCTCGCACGGGGCGTCCTCGCAGCTCGTCTTCGACCGCCCGGCCCCCGCCCGGTGGACGCTGGGCTGTCTGGACCGCTCGAAGCTCACGGCGGCGGTGGCCGCCCTACGCGCCCCGGCCGCCACCTCGGTGCGGGTGTCCGACGCGGGCCTGACCGCCACCCTGCCCGCCGGGAGCACCGGTACGGCGGTCGTCGCGGTCCCGGCCGTCGCCGGCTGGAGCTGCCAGGGCCGTCCGGCCGGGTCGCGGCTGGGGCTGCTGGCCGTGCCCCTGGACGGCCGCACCACCACCCTGCACTGCGCGTTCACCCCGCCCGGGCTGCTCCCGGGCGCGGGGCTGGCGGGGCTCTCCGCACTGGTGGTGGCCGCGCTGGCGGTGCACCGGCGCCGCCCCTCGTACCTGACGGCGCTGACGCGGCGGGGGCGGCGGGGCTGACGACGGCGCGGGCGGCGGGTCTGACGGCGGCGGGGCAGCGGGGCCGGAGCGGTGCGGGCGGCCGGACCGTCAGCGCACCTGGCCCAGCCACTGCAGGGTCCGGCGGACCTCCACCGGGAGGGGGTGCGCCGGGCCGTGCACCCGGTCCGCGTCGTACAGGAGGCGGACCAGGGTGTCGTGGGCGGCCGCGCGGTCGCCGAGGGAGAGCAGCAGGTGCGCTATCCGGCGGCGGACCTCCAGCGGCAGGCCCGGGTCCGGGTTGGCGTAGTGGTTCTCGAACAGCGGCAGCAGCGACCGGTACTCGGCGAGGGCCGCGGCCGGTTCGCCGAGGTTCTCCAGGCACTGGGCGGCGTCGTAGCGGAAGCGCAGCGCCTGCGGGTCACCGGCCGGGAACTCGTCGGCGAGGCGGCGCAGTTCGGGCAGGGCGCGGCGGTACTGGCCGTCGTCCATCAGGGTGGCGGCGTACTGCTTGCGCAGGCTGCGCACCACCGGTGAGCGCTCCCCGTGCTCGGCGGCGGCCGCCGGCAGGATCCCGCCGAGGATGTCCACGGCCTGGGTGAGCCGCCCCTCGTCCAGCAGCTTGCGGGCCTCGTCCACCGCCCCGGGGATGTCCGGGCGGGCCGGGGCGGGTGCCGTGGCCGGCATCGGCGGTACGACGGCGGCCGGCCGGTCCGGCCAGGGGGCCTGGGGGCGCAGGAAGGGCCGGGTCGGGTCGAGCGGGCCGGCGACGGGGCGGCTGCCGGGGGCCGGGAGCAGCGGCGCGAGGGCCTCGTAGACCTCCTGCGCGGAGCCGGGCCGGTCCTGCGGGTCCTTGGCGAGGAGGCGCATCAGCACCGCCTCCAGCTCCTGCGGGATCTCCGGCCGCCGGGCGCGCACGGGGGCGGGCGGCTCGTACAGGTGCCGGTGCAGGACGCCGAGGGCGGTGGTGCCGGCGAAGGGCACGGTGCCGCTGAGGAGTTCGTACAGCAGCACGCCGAGCGCGTACAGGTCGGTGTACGGGCCGACCGCGCCGCCCATGGCCTGTTCGGGCGCCATGTAGGCGGGGCTGCCGATGGGGGAGCCGGTGCTGGTGAGGCGGGTGGTGTCGGTGTCCATCACGGAGGCGACGCCGAGGTCCAGGACGAGGACGGTCCCGTCCGGGCGGACCATCACGTTGCGGGGCTTGAGGTCCCGGTGGACGATCGGCACGGCGTGCACGGCGGACAGCACCGCGCACAGCTGCGCCACCACCGCGACCGCCCAGGGCCAGGGGTAGGGGTCGTGCTCGGCGAGGTGGTCGGCGAGGTCGGAGCCCTCGACGTAGCCCATGACCAGGTACAGCTCGTCGCCGTCGCTGCCGGCGTCGTGCACCGTGACCAGGCCGGGGTGGTCGACCTGCGCGGTGACCCGGCACTCGCGCACGAAGCGGCGGCGCAGTTCCTCGGCGACGGTGCCGGGGCCGGCCACCTTGTCGGGGCGCAGCAGTTTGACGGCGACGCGGCGGTCCAGGCGCCGGTCGTAGGCCGTCCACACCTGGCCCATGCCGCCCTGGCCGAGGATGGTGGCGAGCTGGTAGCGCTCGCCGATGAGCCGTTCGCCCTGGGTCACTGCTGCGGGTCCTGGATCGCCGTGCTGTTCGGGTCCTGGTAGGGGCCGCCGGGCCGCGGGGGCCCGGGCGGGGTGTGCGGTGGCTGCTTGCGCAGGAGTTCGCTCAGCTCGTCGAGTTCGGCGCGGACCTGTCCGATGCGCGGGGGCTGGACGGGGGCCGGGTTCTGCTGCGGCGGGACGGGCGGGTAGCCGTAGGAGGGGCGGGTCTGCTGCGGGGGCTGCGGCTGGTGCATCGGCTGGGGCTGGTGCTGCGCCTGGGGCTGGGCGTACGGGGACTGCTGCGCCGGGTACCAGGGCGCGGCGCCCACCGCCGGGGCGGCGGCGGACTTCGCCTCGTGGTGCTTGATGTCGGCGACGATGTAGTACACGCAGACGGCGAAGCCGGTGAAGATCGAGCCACCGGCGCCGAGGTTGCCCTGCCAGCCGTTGGTCTCGGCCGTGGGGTCCATCTCGATGAAGACGATCCAGACGACGGAGAGCACCCCGCCGAGGACCAGCAGCACCCAGTCGCGGCTCCTGCGGGTGAGCAGCGCGATCCGCAGCAGCGAACCCCAGGCGAAGAAGCCGCAGGTGAGGAGGGGCAGCGCGGTGAACAGCACGCGCAGCGTCATCGCCGCCCCGGACAGGGGCCGGTGGCCGTGGGGGCCTTGCTGCGGCGGGATGCCGGGGCCGTGCATCGCTGCTCCTGACGGGCCGTGCGGAAAGGGTGACGGCTGGAAGCGTATACAGCGTTTCCGGCCGTCCGTGAGGGTATGCGCGCAACCGTTGCAGGGTCGCAGCACGGACGGGCCGGGGGCGGGCCGGCGTCAGCCGGGGGTGACGGTGCCGTCCGACAGTCCGTCGTACAGGCCCTGTACGAGCTGCTCCCCCAGGCGTCCCGCCAGCCTCAGCGCGTCCTCGAACTCCGCGAGCTCGCGGAACCGGGCCCCGTAGCGCCGCTGTTCGGCGAGGGGCAGCCTCGGGAGGCGGAGTTTGCGCACGTCGAGGCGGGTGGCGGTGGAGGCGTGGCTGCTGGCGCGGCGGGTGTTGGCGGTGCCGCGCAGGAATCCGGCGAGGAACCAGGGGTCGAGGGCGGCCGGGTCGGGGCGCAGCAGCTGGAGGTTGCGGCCGAGGAGGGCCCCGGCGCCGGTGGCGGGGTCCTCGGTGACGACGCGGGCGGCGGCGAGGGCGCCGACGACGGGGACGACCACGTCGCCGGGTTCGGCGACGAGGCCCTCGCCGGTGTCGGACGTGGTGGCGGCGGTGCCGGAGGGGACGGTGCCGGCGTAGACGTCGTACTCGGTGAGGACGGGCAGCTCGGGGTCGCCGCCGCCGGAGCCGGCGCGCAGCAGCAGGGCTCCGGCGCGGGCGAGTTCGCCGATGGTGGTCTGCGGCGGCGGGGCGGCGGCCGGCCCGGCGGGGGTGGCGGGGGGCGGGGTGAGGCGGGCCGCGCGGCTGAGGGTGGTGTCGAGGCGGGTGCGTACGGCGGCGAGTTCGGCCAGGCCGCCGCCGGCGGCGGGCGGGGGGAGGTGGCGGGCGGGGGTGAGGTCGACGTCGTCGTCGAGCAGGTCGACGACGGGGACGACGCGGCTGACGCCGGGGAGGTCGGGGTTGACGCCGGTGCGGTCGTACGCGTTCCAGGTGGCGAGCACGGCCTCGTGGACGCCGGGCCAGGGGGCGCGGGCCTGGGAGGGCCCGTCGGGGTCGAGGCCGGCGGTGTCGACGAGCAGCAGTCCGGCCGGGGCGGGGACGCCGGGGGCGGGGCGGCGCAGCAGCCACAGTTGGAGGGGGATGCCGTACGGGGGTGCGGCGCCGGCGGGCAGGGAGACGACGGCGCGCAGGGCGCCCCGGCGCAGCAGGTCGGCACGGATGCGGCGGCCGGAGCGGCGGGAGGAGGCGGCGGGCGGCATGAGGAGCACGGCGGTGCCGCCCTCGCGCAGCCGGGCGAGGGCGTGCTGGACCCAGGCGAGTTCGGATTCGGTGCGGGCCGGAAAGCCGTACTCCCAGCGCGGGTCGTAGGCCAGTTCGTCGTGGCCCCAGTTGCGCTCGTTGAACGGGGGGTGGCACAGGACGGCGTCGGCGGCGGTGCCGGCATGGGCGTCGGCCCGCAGGCTGTCGGCGGCTGCCGCGCGGACGCGGGCGGGGCCGTGGAGGGCGAGGCGCAGGGCGGTGAGCGCGGCCAGTTCGGGGTGGGCGTCCTGGGCGTGGAGGGCGGTGGCGCCGGGGACGGCGCGCAGCAGGGCTCCGGTGCCGCAGGCGGGGTCGAGGACGGTGCGGGCGGCCGGTCCGGCGAGGGCGGCCATCAGCTCGGCGACGCCGTCCGGGGTGAGGGTGTACTGGCGGGGGTTGGCCTCGAGGTGGCGGGCGAGGAGGAACTCGAAGGCCTGGCGGGCGCCGTGGCCGGCGGCGAGTTCGGCGACGGACCTCAGCAGGGCCACGGGTACGGGGCCGGGCGGCGGGATCACCGGGTGTCCCGGTCCCAGCCGGGCCGCGAGGGCCTCCTCCCGTACGGGGGGCAGGAGGGCGGCCATCCGTTCGTCCGGTCCGGCGGCGAGCTCCAGCCAGCGGGCGGGCCGGTCGCGTACGAGGAGCAGGGCGGCTCCGGCTTCGAGGAGCGCGGCGACGGGCCCACCGGGGTGGGAGGCGATCTGCCGGCGGACGCGTTCGGGGAGGGGGACCTCGGCGAGCTTGCCCTGGGCCCGGAGCCAGGCCTCGACCTCGGCGAGGGCGAAGGAGGGGCTGGTCTCGGTGCCGCCGACGGGCTTGGGGAAGTCGGGGTGGCGGCGGCGCCAGTTGCTCACGGCGGCGCGGCCGACTCCGGCCAGGCGGGCGATCTCGGCGGCGGTGACCTCGGCGGTGTTCTCCTCCAGCATGCCGGGAGCATACCCGTACACACGCGCGCCACCACTTCACAGCGTGAACCGGTCCGACGGGCGAAACAGTGTTGACTCGGTTCACACGCTCTGCTGTGATGATCCTGTGAACAGGCGGCGCCTGCCGCGCAGTTGACCCATGACGCACCACCCGGCACACGACAGGAGCACACCCATGTCCCAGTCCCACGCCCCGCAGACGCGCTGGATCGCCCGCCACCGGCTGCTCACGGGCAGCGGTGCCCTCCTCGCCCTGGTCGCGCTCACGGCGTGCACCGGAGGCGAGGCGGGCGGCGGCGCGAACTCCCCCAAGCCGCAGAAGTCGGCGGCCGCCGGCGCGCCCGCGCCCGCCTCGCCCTCGCAGGGCGGTAAGACGGCGGCGATCCGCGGGAACGGCACCGTCCAGGTGGGTTCGGACGTCAAGCCCGGCACCTACCGCAGCACCGGCAACAAGAGCGGCTGCTACTGGGAGCGGGCCAAGGACGCCTCGGGCGACACCGACTCGATCACCGCCAACGACAACGTGGAGGGCACCGCCTACGTGACCCTCACCGCCTCCGACAAGGTCTTCAAGTCCACCGGCTGCAAGGACTGGGAGGCCGTCGACCCCAAGGCCTCCGGCGGCTCCCCGAAGGCGGAGGCCCCCGGCAACGGCGGCATGTTCAAGGTGGGCACCGACATCGCCCCCGGCACCTACAAGTCCGCCGGCCCCGCCAAGGGCGGCTTCGGCTGCTACTGGGAGCGCGCCAAGGACGCCGAGCACCAGAGCGAGTCCATCGAGGCCAACGACAACCCGACGGGCCCGGCGGTCGTGACCGTCTCCGCCGACGACGCCTACTTCAAGACCACGGGCTGCGCGGACTGGAAGAAGTCGTAACGACACCCCCTCCCCCTCCCCCGCGCTTCCACCGCCCCTCCTGGCCCCTGCGGCTACCCTCTGACCTCTTGATCGATCCCAGGGGGGAACCGTCATGCGCACCCGCATGCCCAGAACCACGACCACGGCCGCGCTCACCTGCGCGGCCCTGCTGACCGCCGCGGCCACCGCCTGCGGCCCCGACTCCACCGACGCGGCGCCGAAGCCCTCGTCCTCCGCCCCGGCGCACGACCCGCTCGCGGGCCGGGACCCGGCCGCCGTCCTGCGCGCCGCGTACGAGGAGACGGGGCGGGCGGCCTCCAAGACCGCGGTCATCTCGCGCCGGATCGGCGCACGCGAGATCACGGCGAAACTGACCTTCGAGGGCGACGGCGGCAGCTGCTACGGGGAGGTCAAGGTCAACCGCCACGGCACGGGGGAGATCCTCGTGGACGACTCCAAGGTCTCGCTGCGGGGTGACTACGACTTCCTCCAGGACCAGTTCAGGGACCTGCCCGCCAAGTCCCCGGACACGGAGGACGGCTGGATCGACCTGAGGCCGGGCGACCCCTCGGTCGCCCACCTCCTGGCCCTGTGCAAGGACGGCGCCCCCGCCAGCGCCTTCCCGCCGGACCTCACCGGCCTCCGCCGGGGCCAGGACACCTACCTGAACGCCAGGCCGGTCCTCGTGCTCCTGTCGAAGGCCCCCGACGGCACGGAGATCACCGACCACGTCTACCTGGACGGCACGCCGTACCTCCTCGCCCACTGGGAGAACGGCCAGACCCCGAGGAGCGTCGAGTACAAGAACGTCCAGCAGGCCGGCTGACGGCTTCGCCCGGGCGGTTCAGGAACGGGCGGTTCAGGAACGGGCGGCCCGCCGGACGTGGACGTGGCCCGGGTCGGGGTGGTGGGGCGGGGAGGCCGGGAGGGTGGTGTGGAGGGGGTAGCCGGACTTCTCGGCCACCCGGCAGGAGGCCTCGTTGCCCCTCTGGTGCAGGAGGTCCAGGCGTTCCAGGCCCGCGTCGGCGAAGGTGTCGAACGCCCAGGCCGTGAGGGCCTCCAGGGCCCGGGGGGCCACTCCGCGGCCGCGGGCGTGGGCGGTGGTCCAGTAGCCGACCTCGGCCGACGGGGCGTCCGGCCGGGGCCGCTTGAGGACCGCGTTGCCGACCAGCCGCCGGGACGCGGGGGCCTCCTCCTCCAGTACCGCGAAGGCGAAGCGCACGCCCGAGGCCCAGCCCCGCCGCTGCTCCTCCAGCCACCGCAGGCCCTCGTCCGCGTCGTCGGCGCGCTGGTGGATCCACCGCCGCATGGCGGGGTCCCGGCACGCCTCCACCAGCGCCGGCACGTCCTCCTCCCGCCAGGGCCGCAGGAGCAGCGCGGGGAGGCCCGCCGGGGACGGGACGCGGAGGGTGAGGCCGGGAACGGTCATCCGGCGATGTTAGGCACCGCCGAGGGCCCCGCCCGCGCCGGGTGCGCGGGCGGGGCCTTGGGCGGCGTCGGGCCGGTCAGGGGTTACGAGCCGAGGACCGTGGTCAGGAACTCGCCCGTCCAGGCCAGGAGTTCCCGGCCGACCAGCGGCTTGCCGCCGACGCGGGCCGTCTTCGGGCGCGGGACCAGGACCTGGGAGGTGGCCGGCTTGAGGACCGTCCCCGGGTAGAGGCGCTTGAGGCGCAGCTCCTGCGATTCGCGCAGTTCCACCGGGCCGAAGCGGATGTTGGGGCCCTGGAGGGTGATGTCCCCGACCCCGCAGGCCCGGGCCAGCATCCGCAGGCCCGCCACCAGCAGCAGGTTCTCCACCGGCTCCGGCAGCTTGCCGTAGCGGTCGGTGAGTTCCTCGCGGACCGCCTTGATGTCGGCCTCCGAGGTCGCCGAGGCGATCGCCCGGTAGGCCTGCAGGCGCAGCCGCTCGCCGGGCGCGTAGTCGTGCGGGACGTGCGCGTCGACCGGCAGCTCGATCTTCACCTCCAGCGGCGGCTCCTCCTCCGCCCCGCCCTCGACCGCGGCCCGGTAGTCCGCGACCGCCTCGCCGACCATCCGGATGTACAGGTCGAAGCCGACGCCCGCGATGTGGCCGGACTGCTCGCCGCCGAGCAGGTTGCCCGCGCCGCGGATCTCCAGGTCCTTCATGGCCACGTACATGCCGGCGCCCATCTCGGTGTGCTGGGCGATGGTGGCCAGCCGCTCGTGCGCGGTCTCCGTGAGCGGCTTCTCCGGCGGGTAGAGGAAGTACGCGTACCCGCGTTCGCGGCCGCGGCCGACGCGGCCGCGCAGCTGGTGCAGCTGGGAGAGGCCGAAGTTGTCGCCGCGCTCCACGATCAGGGTGTTGGCGTTGGAGATGTCGATGCCCGACTCGACGATCGTCGTGGAGACGAGGACGTCGAACTTCTTCTCCCAGAAGTCCACGACCACCTGTTCCAGGGCCTGTTCGGACATCTGCCCGTGGGCGGTGGCGATCCGCGCCTCCGGGACGATCTCGCGCAGCTTCGCGGCCGCCCGGTCGATGGACTCGACCCGGTTGTGGATGTAGAAGCACTGGCCCTCGCGCAGCAGCTCGCGCCGGATGGCCGCGCCGATCTGCTTCTCCTCGTACGGGCCGACGAAGGTGAGCACCGGGTGGCGCTCCTCCGGCGGGGTGGTGATCGTCGACATCTCGCGGATGCCGGTCACCGCCATCTCCAGGGTGCGCGGGATCGGCGTCGCCGACATGGTCAGGACGTCGACGTTGGCGCGGAGCTTCTTCAGCTGCTCCTTGTGCTCGACGCCGAACCGCTGCTCCTCGTCGACGATGACCAGGCCCAGGTCCTTGAACTTCGTCTCCTGCGAGAAGAGGCGGTGGGTGCCGATGACCACGTCGACCGAGCCCTCCTTGAGGCCCTCCAGGGTGGCCTTGGACTCGGTGTCGGACTGGAAGCGCGACAGCGCCTTCACGTTGACGGGGAACTGGCCGTAGCGCTCGGAGAAGGTGCCGAAGTGCTGCTGGACGAGGAGGGTCGTCGGGACGAGGACCGCGACCTGCTTGCCGTCCTGGACCGCCTTGAACGCGGCCCGCACCGCGATCTCGGTCTTGCCGTAGCCGACGTCGCCGCAGATCAGACGGTCCATGGGGACCGACTTCTCCATGTCCTCCTTGACCTCGGCGATGGTGGTGAGCTGGTCGGGGGTCTCCGCGTACGGGAAGGCGTCCTCCAGCTCGCGCTGCCAGGGGGTGTCGGGGCCGAAGGTGTGGCCGGGGGCCGCCATGCGCGCGCTGTACAGCTTGATCAGGTCGGCGGCGATCTCCTTGACGGCCTTCTTGGCCTTCGCCTTGGTCTTCGTCCAGTCGGCGCCGCCGAGCCGGTGCAGGGTCGGGGCCTCGCCGCCGACGTACTTGGTGACCTGCTCCAGCTGGTCGGTGGGGATGTACAGCCGGTCGCCGGGCTGGCCGCGCTTGGCGGGCGCGTACTCGACGAGGAGGTACTCGCGGGTGGCGCCCTGCACGGTGCGCTGCACCATCTCGATGTAGCGGCCCACGCCGTGCTGCTCGTGCACGATGTAGTCGCCGACCTCCAGGGTGAGGGGGTCGATGGACTTGCGGCGCCGGGTGGGCATCCGGCCGAGGTCCTTGGTGGCGGTGCGCTGGCCGGTCAGGTCGGTCTCGGTGAGGACGGCCAGCTTCAGCGCCGGGTCGACGAAGCCGGTGTCGAGGGAGCCGCAGGAGACGTGGACGATCGAGGGCTCCAGGGCGCCCAGGTCGGCCTCCAGGCGGGCGGCGATGCCCTCGCCGCCGAGCACCTCGACGGTCCGGGCGGCCGGGCCGTGGCCCTCGGTGAGGTAGACGGTGTGCCAGCCGTCGGCGATCCAGCCCTTGGTGTCGGCGAGCGCGCGGGCGGTGTCGCCCCGGTAGGCCTCGGGGGCGTGCATGCCGAGCTTGAGTACGTCGCCGCCCGCCAGGTCGGAGTCGTCGGCGGCGAACGGGGACACCGACCACCACATCATGCCCAGCTCACGGGCGTGGTCGCGGACGTCCGCGATACCGCGCAGCGAGGCCGCGCCGACGTCGATGGGGGCCTGGCCGCCGCCGGCGGTGGCCGCCCAGGAGGCCATCAGGAACTCCTGGCTGGTCGCCACCAGGTCGGCGGCCCGGGTGCGGACCCGCTCGGGGTCGCAGACCACGGCCATGGAACCCGCCGGCATGACGTCGAGGAGCAGCTCCATGTCGTCGACGAGGACCGGTGCGAGGGACTCCATGCCCTCGACCGCGATCCCCTCGGCGATCTTGTGCAGCAGTTCGCCGAGCTCGGGGTGGGCCTCGGCGAGGGCGGCGGCACGCTCGCGCACCTCGTCGGTCAGCAGCAGCTCACGGCAGGGCGGGGCCCACAGGCCGTGCTCGGCGACCTCCAGGGAGCGCTGGTCGGCGACCTTGAAGTAGCGGATCTCCTCGACGTCGTCGCCCCAGAACTCCACGCGCAGCGGGTGCTCCTCGGTGGGCGGGAACACGTCGAGGATGCCGCCGCGCACGGCGAACTCGCCGCGCTTCTCCACCAGCTCGACGCGCGCGTACGCGGCCGCCGCCAGGGCCTCGGTGACGGCGCCCAGGTCGGCCGTCTGCCCCTGGCGCAGGCTCACCGGCACCAGGTCGCCGAGCCCCTTGACCTGCGGCTGGAGCACGGAGCGGACGGGGGCCACGACCACCGAGACGGGTCCGGCGGCCGGGTCGTCCGCGCTGGGGTGCGCGAGCCGGCGCAGCACGGCGATGCGGCGGCCGACGGTGTCGCTGCGCGGGCTGAGGCGCTCGTGCGGCAGGGTCTCCCAGGACGGGTAGTCCACCACCGTGTCCTGGCGGCCCGGCGGCATCATCGAGCGCAGCGCGGCGGCGAGGTCCTCCGCCTCCCGGCCGGTGGCGGTCACCGCGAGGACGGTCCGCCCGGTGCGGCGGGCCAGCGCGGCGATCGCGAAGGGGCGGGCGGCGGGCGGGCCGACGAGGTCCACGTGCATGCGGTTGCCGTCCACGGCCGCGGTGACCGCCTCGGCCAGGGCGGGGTCCCGGGTGACGGCGTCGAGCAGTCCGGTCAGGCTCATGAAGGCGGCTTTCCATCCGGTGGAGGGGCGGGCGGGGCAACGCGAAGCACCCGACACGTGAACGGGCCGGGGGTTCCCACCCTATGCCGCGGGTGTGTCACCCGCGCGCGGGATTCGGGCCGCGTACGGGCCGCGGCGGGCCGGGTACGGGTGCGCCGCGGGTCCGGCGGCGGCTGGGGGCGGCCCGGGGGCGGCCCGGGCGGCGGCCTGGGGGTGGAAGCAGCGCTTCCGGACCGGGATGACAATCTGTCCGGATGTCCCCCTCCGGAAGCCCGCCCGACGGCACGGCCGCGCCCCGCACGGCGCCGGCCGGACCCGCCGCGCCCGCGCCCGTGCCCGCACCCGCGTCCCCGGCGGAGCCCGCCGCACCCACCGTGCCCACCGTTCCCGCCGCACCCACCGTGCCCGCCGCCGCCGAGGCGCGCGCGGGCCGGCGGGCCCGGGCCGCCGCGTGGGCCCGGCCCCGGGCCCCGTACGCGCTGACCGCCGTGCTGTTCGCCGTGTACGCCGCCGTCTCGGTGACCCGTCACCTGCGGATGGAGGACGCCTCCTACGACCTGGGGATCTTCGAGCAGGCCGTCCGCGCCTACGCCCACCTGCGGGTACCCGTCGTGGACCTGAAGGGCCCGGGCTACAACGTCCTCGGCGACCACTTCAGCCCCGTCATCGCCCTGATCGCCCCGCTCTACCGGATCTTCCCGGGCCCGGTCACCCTCCTGGTGGTGCAGGCGGCGCTGTTCGCGCTGTCGGCCCTGCCCGTCACCCGGGCCTCGGTGCGGCTCCTCGGCCAGGCGCGGGGGCTCGCGCTCGGGGCGGCGTACGGGCTGTCCTGGGGGATCCAGCGGGCCGTCGAGTTCGACTTCCACGAGATCTGCTTCGCCGTACCGCTGATCGCCTTCGCCCTGGAGGCCCTGCTGGCGCGCCGCTGGCGGGCGGCGCTGGCCTGGGGGCTGCCGCTGCTCCTGGTCAAGGAGGACCAGGGGCTCACGCTGGCGGCGCTGGCGCTCGTCGTCGCCTGGCGGGCCCGGCGCACCGACCGGCGGGCGGCGCGGCTGGCCCTCGGCGTGGCCGTGGCCGGGGCGGCGGTGGCCGCACTCGTGTTCACGGTGGTGATCCCCGCCTTCGCCACCGACGGCTACACCTACTGGCAGAAGGCCGGCGGCCCCGGCGACGCCCTGCACGGCCTCGGCACCAAGCTCACCACCCTGGCCTGGGTGCTCGTCCCCACCAGCGGACTGCTGGCCCTGCGCTCCCCGCTGCTGTGGGTGGCCCTGCCGACGCTGGGCTGGCGGTTCACCGCCGCCGACCCGAACTACTGGTCCACGGACTTCCACTACAGCGCCGTCCTGATGCCGGTCGCCGCGCTCGCGCTGGCCGACTCCCTCGACACCGTCCGGCGCGGCCCCCGGCCGTGGCTGCGCTCGTACGCCCACCAGCTGCCCGGCGCCGTGCTCGCCGCCGCGCTCGCGCTGAGCGCGACCGTCCTGCCGGTGGCCCGGCTCGGGGAGCGGTCCGCGTACGAGGTGCCCGCGCGGGTCACCGCCGTGGAGCGGCTGCTGGCGCGGATCCCGGACGGGGTGTCGGTGGAGGCCGACTACCCGGCGCTGACCCGGCTGACCTCGCGCTGCCGGGTGTTCTGGATCGGCGGCGCGGGGCGGGAGCGCCCGGCCTACCTGGTCTTCGACAACGCCTCCGGCTGGGCCGGGGACCCCCTCCGGTACGCGGGGCGGCTGCATCCGGGGTCGCGGTTCGCCGTGGTGGGCGAGGCGTACGGGACGGTCCTGCTGGAGCGGCGGCTGTAGCGGGCACCCCCGGCCCGTCCCGCACCCGGGTACGGCACCCCCGGGCCGGGCCCACTGCGCACCCGCCGCGCCCCCGCCACGACGCGACGCGACGCCGCCGGCCCCGGGCCGTCCTTCCGGAC